>JAKAYF010000049.1 GCA_021816465.1 Nitrospirota bacterium | reverse complement strand
ATCCTACACTTCCCGATCATCCCTGTCAACCCCTCCCCCGCTTTCCCTGCTTTGATTTTTTCAGGTCTCTCGGAGGAGGCTAGTTATAGCCTCCTCTTCCTTTTTTGTCAAGCGGCCCTTGATTCCATCTATTCCGGAGACGACCCTGCCGAAAGGGCTTCTAGGAAGCGGCATGGGAGGGCGCGCTCTTCTGGCACAGAAGAACTTTCCTGATAGAGAAAAAGAGAACAGGAAGAGCCACTCCGACCATGACAAGGACGATCAGGGCATTTCCAAGATCGAAGGGAAGGTGCTTTCCATAAGGCGAAAGACCCAGTATTCCGCCTGAGGCAAAAATCACTCCTCCCCACAACAGTGTCATCGAACCCGTATGAAGTCCGATCGCCTGTATCTCCTCCGTATTGAATCGTTTTGTCAGTTTCAGGGAAGCACCAAAGACCCCCCCCAGAACCATCAGCATGATCATTGTCCCAAGACCAAAGAGAAGCCCGGGTAAAAAGCCAAGCCATGGAGAGCTCATCCTTGGGGCTGCCGTCGTATAGATAAACAGCGCAAACGGCCCGAATCCGAACCCGGCAATAAAGCCATGGATCAGGGCCCATTTCGTCGGAATCGCCTCCGGTTCCCTGTCTGCTTCCATGCTTGTATGCGCTTCATGGGCATCATGGGTCAGCGACAGGACATGGGAGTCCGTTTCGACCTCCTCCGGGGACTCATGATGGTGACCAAGAAGATGAAAGTGGATGTATCGCTTTTTACGGATAATAATGACTCCCGCGGTTGTCATAACGGCTCCGACAACAAGATCCGCCCAGGAATTGACAACCTCCTTCAAGAGCCAGCTGGCAAGAAACAAATAGGCAAGCTCCGAGGCGATGGCCCTCTGGATCATAAAGGCAAGAGAAAAATAAAACCCTGACTTGATCCCTTTTTTTCCGGTCGCGTTTCCTATGGCGTAGCTGAAAGTAATAGGCCATGTATGTTCATCGGGTAAAAGACCGTGCAGTAATCCGTACCCAAGACTTTCCAAAAGGAGTATGATCATTTTCCTCAATCCATCAATTTGTTGTTGGCTGTTTGAACATGATACCAAATATCAACTAGGATCTCAATCCGCTTGACAGAACTCTTCCATTTTGACGATATCCCTTTCCAACGAACGGATCCCGATGAATTCAGTTGATTTTGAACACGATTTAAATGAAGAACAAAAAAAGGCGGCACTCGCGCCTGATGGCCCATCCCTGATCCTTGCAGGAGCAGGATCCGGAAAAACCAGGGTTCTGACTTATCGAGCCGCCTATCTCCTCTCAAGGGGGGTTCCATTTCACAGGATCCTCTTGCTGACCTTTACAAAAAAATCTGCAATCGTCATGCAAAACAGACTGAAAGATCTTCTGGGGGACCACCCTCCCCTTCCCTGGGCGGGAACATTTCATCATGTTGGGTTCCGTCTGATCAGAGAGTTCGGGGCAAGACTGGGTCTTTCCCTGCCCCTGACCATCATGGACAGGGAGGACCAGCTCGATATGATCAAGGCCATCATGGACACACGATTGGCCAAGGATTCGGATTTTCCAGCTGCATCGCTGATTCTCAATATCCAGAGCCTGGCATCAAACAAGCTCGTCTCCCTTGAGGAACTTCTGGGAGACAGATACCCCCATCTTTTCCGCCACCTTCCTGAACTTGAGGAAATCACGAAGCGTTATCTGGCCAGAAAACAGGACGCAAGGCTCCTGGACTACGACGATCTCTTGCTGTACTGGTACAGGCTTCTGGACGACCCTGAGATCCTGACTCTTCTCCAGGGAAGATTCCGATTCATTCTGGTCGACGAGTATCAGGATACAAACCCCCTCCAGGGGGCACTCCTTGATCGGCTTGCCCAGGGTCATCAGCAGATTTTTGCTGTCGGGGACGACAGCCAGAGCATCTACTCATTCCGTGGGGCCCATGTTGAGAACATGCTCTCGTTTTCGGACCGATACCCCGAAGCCGGAGTCTTCCGGCTCGAAACGAACTACCGGTCGACGGTTTCCATTCTCGATGTTGCAAACCGGGTGATCCTTCAAAACCAAAGACAGCTGCCAAAGGTTCTCAGGTCGGTTCTTGACCAGGGCTCTCTTCCTGAATGCGTGACATTTTATTCCGATGTCGATCAGGCACAGTACGTAGCCAAAAGAATCGCACAAAAGGAAGATCGGGGAGAGACCATGGGGGAAGTTTGCGTTCTCTACAGGTCGCATTATCTTTCCCTTTCGATCCAGATTGAACTGGCACGAAGAAGAATTCCCTTCACATTGACCTCCGGACTGCGCTTCTATGAACAGGCTCATATCAAAGATATTCTTGCTTACCTGAGGCTTATTCTGAATCCAAGAGACAGTTCGGCCTTTTCAAGACTTTTGCGCATGATTCCGAAGGTCGGGCCAAAAGCTACGGAAAAGATCCTTCAATGGCTGGCAGACTGTGATGATCCGATTGATGCGTTGTGCTCGATTCAGTCTGGAAAGGTTGTCACACCCAAGCTCGTAACCGGTGTGACATCCCTTGGAGAACGCCTTTCGTCCCTTCGTCAGAGCTATCTTGCAGGGACCAATTCGCTGGGTTACCTGGTCCGGGAGGTTCTTTCTCTCGGCTATCGCAAAGAGCTCTACGATATCAGGGAGAATCCCCAGGAACGGGAAGAAGATCTTGAAGCTTTTGCAAAACAGCTGGACAATCAGAGCGATCTTGAAAACTTTCTTGGAGAAATATCCCTGATCGAATCCTTTGAGGAAGCGGCGCTTGAGGGATCTGCTGTATCCGACAGGGTTGTTCTGTCATCTATCCATCAGGCAAAAGGGCTGGAATGGGACACGGTGTTTCTGCTTTCTGTCAATGAGGGACTTTTTCCATCTGAAAAATCCCTTGAAAGAGAGTTTGACCTGGAAGAAGAGCGTCGTCTTTTTTATGTAGCGGTAACGAGGGCAAGAAAAGAGCTGGTCTTGTGCGTTCCCAAATCGATACAGGGAAGAGGTCGCCATACGCCCCTGACTCCTTCCCGATTCCTTATCGAAGCCGGAAGCGAAAGTTTCAGCCATGAGGATTACGAACCGTGGTATTCCTGAAGATCATTGGAGTTTAAGGTTTTCAAACGATTTCAACTATATAAGGGAGAAGTTTTGAATGTCTTCCATTGACCGATTTGTCCATCTCCACGTCCATACCCAGTACAGTCTTCTCGATGGAGCCAACAAGATCCCGCCCCTGATGAAAAAAGTTCGGGAAACCGGCATGCAGGCAGTCGCGATGACCGATCACGGCAATCTCTTTGGCGCCATCGAGTTTTACCAGGCCGCCCGCAAGGAAGGAATCAAACCCATCATTGGGTGCGAAGTCTATATTACTCCGCGATCCCGCCATGAACGCCGGGAGATTCACTTTATGGGCGAAGGCCCCCATCATGGCAGAAAGATCAACAACGCCTCGTTTCACCTGATACTCCTCGCCCAGAACGAAATCGGGTACAAAAATCTCTTAAAGATCGTCTCCCTGTCTCATATTGAGGGGTTCTACTTTCGGCCGCGCGTCGACTTCGAGCTGCTTTCCCGCTACCACGAAGGCATCATTGCTCTCTCAGGCTGTCTCAAGGGACAAATTGCCTATATGCTCACAAGAGGAGACGACGAAACAGCCTATGCAACAGCAGGCGTTTTTCAGGACATTTTCGGAAAAGAGAATTTTTTTCTGGAAGTGCAGGCCAACGGACTTGATGACCAGGTCCGGGCAAACCGGGAAATCATCAAGATGGCCAGGGCAATGGACCTGCCCCTTGTGGCAACAAACGATTGCCACTACCTCGAAAGGGAGGACTCAACACCGCACGATATCCTCCTGTGCCTTCAGACCGGAAAAACACTTTCAGAGCCGAACAGGCTCCGTTTTGGATCAGACGAGTTTTACATCAAGACCCCGCAAGAGATGATCGAATCCTTCAGGGAACTTCCCGAGGCGATCAGCAATACACTCCATGTCGCGGACATGATCGATCTCAAACTTGATCTTCAAACGACACATATGCCGGATTACAAGATCGATGCGGGAGAGTTTCCTGAAATGTCCGTCAAGGATCTTTTCGTCCAGAAGACCCTTGAGGGACTTCTGGAACGATTTTCTGAATCTTCTTTTTCCGAAGAAGAGAAAGCCCTCTACAGGGAAAGACTTGACCTCGAGATCTCGGTGATTGCCCGAATGGGTTATGAAGGCTACTTCATGATCGTCTGGGATTTCATCAGGAAAGCCAGGGAAATGGGGATCCCTGTCGGTCCCGGCCGCGGCTCCGCCGCCGGATCGCTGGTCGCCTACTCGCTGAGAATAACCAACATAGACCCTATCCGATTCGGACTCCTTTTTGAACGATTTCTGAATCCGGAACGCGTGAGCCTCCCGGATATCGACATTGATTTCTGCATGAACAGGCGCGGGGAAGTTATCGATTATGTCGTAAAAAAATATGGAGAAGATCGGGTTTCAATGATCGCGACCTTTGGAACGATGGGCGCAAAAGGTTCGATCAGGGACGTGGGAAGAGTCCTCTCCATGCCCTATTCCGAAGTGGACAAAGTAGCCAAGATGATTCCGAATGCCCTTGAAATGACCCTGGAAAAGGCATTGGGAGAAAATCCCGAGCTGAAGTCACTCGTGGAGAAAGACCAGCGGATACAGGATCTCTTCACCCTTTCCATGAAACTTGAGGGAATTACCCGGCACAGCTCCATTCATGCCGCAGGCGTCGTGATCTCCAAGGATTCCCTTCTTGAACATGTTCCCCTGATGAGGGGAAGCGACGGGGAAATCGTCACCCAGTTTACAAAGGATGATGTTGAAAAAGTTGGACTGGTCAAATTCGACTTCCTCGGACTGACAACGCTGACACTGATCCAGGATGCTGTCCGCAGGATTCACGAGCGCCACCCCGACTTCTCGATCGAAAGAATTCCTCTCGATGACAGGGAAACATATGAGCTTTTGTCCCACGGAAAAACGCTGGGAATATTTCAGCTCGAATCCAGGGGCATGACCGATCTCATCATCAAGATGCAACCCGAAAACTTTGAGGATCTCATCGCACTTCTCGCACTTTATCGTCCCGGCCCGATCAACAGCGGAATGGTCGATGACTTCATCAAGAGAAAGAAAAACCCAAAAGAGATCATCTACGAACTTCCGGAGCTTGAACCGGTTCTGAAGGAAACCTACGGGGTCATCGTCTATCAGGAACAGGTGATGAAAATCGCCAACATCCTGGGAGGATTCTCCCTTGGAGAGTCAGACCTCCTGAGACGGGCGATGGGCAAGAAAAAGCCCGAAGAGATGGAAAAGATGAAGGACAAGTTTGTCCTTGGAGCCAAGGGTCTGGGCTTTCCTGTCAAAAAAGCTGAACAGATCTTTGATCTCATGGCTTACTTTGCAGGATATGGCTTTAACAAATCCCACAGTGCCGCCTATGCCCTTATTTCCTATCAGACCGCCTACCTCAAGGCCCATTATCCTCTCGAGCTATGGGCGGCCCTCTTGACGAACGCCCTCGATGACACCGAAAAAATCGGCGTCTTTCTGGTCGGTGCCAAAGATATGGGGATTACCGTAATGGCTCCGGATATCAATGAAAGTGAATTCGACTTCAGCCTTCGGGAAGGTTCCAGGATTCTCTTTGGACTGGGCGCGGTGAAAAATGTCGGAAAACAAGCGGTCGATGCCATTATTGAGATGAGAAATGAATCAGGGCCTTTCAAGGATTTTCAGGACTTCATCAGACGCATTGAAGGGAAAAAGGTAAACCGTCGAGTCGTTGAGGCGTTGATCAGGGCCGGTGTCTTCCGATCTCTGGGGATCAAGCGTTCCGTTGCAATGGAAGCACTCGACCCGCTTCTTGACTGGGCGGAAAAGGCAAAACAGAGTAAAAAATCGCCCATGGTGAGCTTGTTCAAGGAGTTTACCGTCGACCCGGAAACCCCTCCTGAACTGCCGGATATCCCCGAATGGGACGAAAGAACCCTGCTGAAAGAAGAAAGGGAGGCTCTGGGCTTCTACCTCACCTCTCACCCCATGGCGAACTATGGCGACCTGATCCAGAAGCTTTCCACAAAAACAACCGGAGAGCTTGATTCCCTGCCGGAAGGATCCATCATTGGCGTTTTTGGAGTTGTTTCCTCCCTCAAGATCATCCGCACCAAAAAGGGGGACAGGATGGCCCAGTGCCTTCTGATCGATCTTGAAGGATCCATCGAGGTTGTCCTTTTTCCGGACATTTTTCAGACAATAGAATCCCGTCTGGATGCGGATATTCCACTTCTTGTTTCAGGAAGTCTTGAAAGAAATGATTTCGGAACAAAGATACGTGCCACAAGAGTGGACACACTTGATGACATTATGAAAAATCTCTACTGTGCCGTTATCCTTCGCCTTCAGAGCGACGGCCTGTCGACCCAGGACATGCTGGACATGAAAGGGCTGGTGGATCGATTTCCAGGAAAAACACCGGCAATTGTCGAGATCGATATCATGACTGAACCGGCGTCATGCTGCTGGCTCGCGGGAAAGAAACTCCAGCTCAATCCGACAGACGAATTCATCCGGTCTGTCACGGACAGGTTCGGGGAAGGATCAGCGACCAGACTGGAAGTCCTCCCGAAGGAACTGAGCGATTTCATGATCCAGAAGCGCAGGGAAGAAGGCCGCTCTTTCTCGGCCTTTTAAACGAAAAAACTCAGGTTGTTTTTGTGGTTCCTTCCTTGTAGGGACCCATCTTCCGGAATTTTTCATAACGCTCAGAAAGCAACTCCTCGACACTTTTCCGGGACAAAATTTCGAAATCCCTGGACAGGATCAGCTTTATCCTGGAGACAACCACCGAGAAATCTTTCTGGACCCCGCCCGGAGGCTCTTCAACCATTCCGTCCACGATCTTGAGCCTCAAAAGGTCACTGGCCGTAATATTGAGACTCTGGGCCGCCTCGGGAGCCCGCCCTGCATCCTCCCAGAGAATGGCTGCACAAGCTTCCGGAGAAATAACCGAATAAATCGAGTTTTCAAGCATATAGACCCGATCGCCGACACCAATGGCCAAGGCGCCACCGCTTCCCCCCTCCCCGATGACAAACGAGATGATTGGCACCTTTATCTGGAACATCTCCATGATATTCCTGGCAACAGCTTCAATCTGCCCTCTTTCTTCAGCCTCAATTCCCGGAAAAGCGCCGGGGGTATCGATGAAGGTTACGATGGGCATCTTGAACCTCTCGGCAAGACGCATGATTCTCAAGGCTTTTCTGTACCCCTCGGGGTGGGGCATGCCAAAGTTTCTGGAAACCCGGTCCTTGAAGCTTTTGCCTTTTTGATGGCCAATGACGGCAACGGTCCTGTCCTCAAAACCTGCAATCCCCGAAACGATGGAGGGATCATCCCTGAAGCCCCTGTCGCCATGAAGTTCAACGAAATTCGTAAACAGCCGCTGGGTGTAGTCTAACGCCGTTGGGCGATCCTGCGCCCTTGCAATGACCACATTTTCCCAGATCGGATTACCAGTTTTCTCTGTTTTTGAATGAGTCTCCACAGGAGCTCCTTAGGTTAGTCGGTGAATTCTCTTTCGCGGAATCAACTCTTTCCCGAGCATCCCTGATCAGTGAAGATCAAGATGATTGGGTTTTCCAGGAAGCTGCATTGCGTCTCTCACGATACGTATCGTTTTTCTGGCCTCACCCCTCGCCTTTTCCGCACCTTTTTCAAGTATCAGATCCAGGTCTTTAAGATTGGCCTGGATTTTAGAACGCTTTTCCCTGGCGGGTCCGAGCACCCGCTCGATCCCGTCGCGCAAAATGGATTTGCATTCCATGCAGCCAATTCCTGCCGTCCTGCATCCTGTTTCAATGGATATTCTTTCTTCGGCGGAGGTAAAGACGCGATGCAAGTCATAAACGGGACAAACGTCCGGGTTCCCCGGATCTTTTCTTCGGGCTCTCTGAGGGTCTGTCACCATGGTCCTGATCTTTTCCCATATGACCTCCGCACTGTCTGTAATATAGAGGCAGTTGTCATAGCTCTTGCTCATTTTACGGCCGTCGAGCCCCGGAAGCTTCGGAGTCGGGGTCAATAACGGCATGGGCTCGGGAATCGCAGGGCCATAAAAATGATGGAACCTTCTGACAATTTCACGGGCCAGCTCAAGATGCGGCAACTGATCCTGTCCAACAGGAACATGGGTCGCTCGATAAAGCGTAATATCGGCTGTCATCAAAACCGGATACCCCAGGAACCCGAACATGGCGAGGTTCCTGTTTTCTATCTGCTCCTGCTGATCCTTGAAACTGGGATTGCGAGTCAGCCAGGAAACGGGCGTTATCATCCCGAGGAGAAGGTTCAGCTCCGCATGTTCCGTGACATCCGACTGGAGAAAGATCGTCGCCTTTTCCGGATCCAGACCAAGAGAAAGCCAGTCGATCAGCATCTCCCGGGTATTTGAGACGAGATTCGAAGTGTTTTCATAGTTGGTCGACAGGGCATGCCAGTCTGCAATAAAGAAAAAACAGTCATGCGTTTCCTGAAGGGAGATCCAGTTGTAGAGAGCTCCCATGTAGTTTCCGAGATGCATTCTTCCAGAAGGCTGTATCCCGCTTACAACACGTTTTTCCTCAAAAGGACTCATCTCTTCTGATTCTTTTGTCCTGGCCGCTGTTATCACAAACGATTCTCCATGATCTTTTCGAGATTCCTTCTCAAAAAGGGGTCTTTACGTTATTCCGGATTAGCTCCACCCAGATGGAAAAGGGCGGACGGATCATAAGCAAGGGTAATGATGGAACTGGTCGTAGTTTCGACAAGAGGCCACAGGGTTCTCGAAAGAATCCCCAGATAGGGATCGAGAATGACCAGGCCAAAGATGATCCAGATCCCGTAAGGCTCAACTCGGGACAGTGGTTCCGCAATAACATCCGGAAGAAGGCCGGTTGCAACCCTTCCCCCGTCCAGGGGTGGAAGGGGGATCATGTTGAAGAAAAACAGGACGATGTTGACCGTAATGGATGCCTTCATCATAGCCAGAAAGATCGGCAACAGCTCTCCCCACAAGGGAGATGTTGCCGTTAACGGAAGGGTTGAGAGAAAGGCATGCAGGATGCTCATAGAGATCAGCGCCATCATCAGATTGGACCCGGGACCTGCAAAGGCGACCAGAACCGAATCCCTTCTGTAATGGTGAAGATTTCTCATATTGATCGGGATGGGTTTCGCATATCCAAACATGAGCCCTGTATGTGACAAAAGGAGAATCAGAGGCAGAAGGACCGTTCCAAACGGATCGACATGGACAAGCGGATTTGCCGACAGCCGCCCCATCATCCTTGGTGTCGGATCACCAAGATAATCGGCAACAATACCATGTGCCAGCTCATGAAAAGTCACAGCAAAAAGGACCGGGATCCCCCATATGACAAGCTTGAGGCCCAAATCGAAAAGCCAGGCGAAACCAGAGTCAAAATGAAACAAGCCATCTCCAGAGTTATCGTATCGTGTCGACAGCGGATCCACTGTGGATCGGCTAAAACGAATCGACCCAGAACTGATTTTCCCGCTGCCAGTGCCCATCATTATACCCGAAAACACTCACCTGTTTCTCTGTCTGTCCGGATGTGTCCCATCTCATCCTTCCTGAAAGTCCATGGAAATTCATGATCTTCTTTATGGAATAAGCCGTCTGGGCAGATGTCTGAACCCCTTTGACCAGGGATGCGTCGATTATCTCGGCCGCATCGATGGCCTGAAGGGCAAACAGGTCGGGAAGATGGCCAAAGGTCTGATTGTATAATCGGATATCCGGATTTTCTACCGGGAGATCATTGGGCGAAAAAGCTCCCACGGCCTTGATTGTTCCAAGAATTGAGACATCGGGGATCGGGTCTCCTGTCATGAAAGTATCGTTTCCTATAATGAGCTGGTTCTGTATCCCCTTATAGGCAAGTTCCCTGAGAATCCTGGCATGGTGCCCCGATGAGTCGGGAATGAAAATGATCCGAAACGACGGAACAAAAAAGGATTTTTTGACATGACCGCCATCGGATGAAGAAAAGAGGACAAAGTGTTCACTCCTGTATCGAACCAGGTCCGGACTCAAAAAGGTGATCTCCGGGTTTTTCATCGAGTCTTTGTCGATTGCTATCGTCCGGCCAAAGGTTTTCATCGAATCGACCGCTGGCTGAATATCCGGAGCATCAGGATTGTAGGCAAGACCCTGGAGGTAATCCCCTCCCCCCTGGGAGAGCTTTCTTGAAAAAATTTTTTCAATAAAATGCCCATAGGGAACATCGGGATAAAGAGTCATGGCCGGATCTTTGGGAGCAATTGCCAGAACTTCCATTGCCGCCGCTTTTCCAATCATTGCAGGCATGGTTGCAACGCTTCTGATCCCCTTGAATGAAGATGGAGGGGACAGTGTTGGCGTAACGCAAACAAGACGGCCGGAATAAAGCCTCTTTTTCAGGATCATAAAGTCTTTCGGAAGAATCGGTCCGATACAGGAAACGATCCCTTCCTTGCGCTCAAGATCAGAAAAGCTTTTCAAGACTTGAGAACCTGAGTGGACAGTCTTGACAGAAGGAACCCATCGGTGAAAATGATGGGCGGAGTAAGCGGTGAAGACCCCCCTTAAAATGGAGCGAATATAGGGAGCGACAGGGTTTTTCACGAGATCCGGAATAATCACACCGACAGGACGCTGAGCGTTTGTAAAGTGAATCGCATCAAGCTGTTTCTGGGTCTTTTGAACCAGAGAAGATTCCGGGTAGTTCGCAAGAATGTGAATGTACTCCATTTCTGCCTGATCGCTATGCCCCGTCGATTCAAGTATTTGAGCTGACTTGAAAAGAGCAACATCCCCGGGGAAGCTCTCCGGAAAGCTCTCCCATATTTTTCGGGAATCGATGGAAGAGGTAACAGTCTCCATGATCATCGAAGTAATCAGTGACGCCATCCTGACCTGGTAATCGTGGCCCATTCCCGAACGAACAGTTGAAAAAAGGATGATCGAAGAAATGGGATCCGTCTTTGCAAGAATCGGTTCAAGAACATTGGTTGCCTGATAAATCCGGTTATCCCTGGCAAGATCCTTGTAGACCGGCAAAAGGTAGTGAACAGTTCCCAGATCGTTTTTGAGAACACTGTCGGCCATCCCGATGGAGTACATATATTCGGTCTTTTCGGACCGGGTACTCTGCGCCAGCACCTGTGATTTCAACAGGGGGAGCAGAAGGTTCAGGACAGAGGTGGCAAGCCCCATATGCCGATTCGCCTTCGCAAGGCCCAGATAGACACTCATGGGAACCCTGTTTTCCGGATAGTCCAAAAGGATATTTTCAAAAAGATTCTTCGCTTCGGGATACTTGCCATTGTGAAGAACATCCTGAGCCTTCTTGATTTCCATGGAAAGGGCAATATCGGAAACCTTCGGGAGGGGCTGGGTCGAAACACGGAATACCGGCACCTGGGGCATCGTTGAAGCGGGAACGCCCGTTTGGTCCTGTGGGTTGTCACCGGCATAAACAAAATGGGCAGGATCAAGAAACAGGCAAAGACACAAAAGCCCCGTTCCCCGCAACAAACGGAACTTACCTTTCTTCTCCCTGTTCCCGACTCTTTTTTTCAGGATCACAAATGGACCTTCTCTTCGTCTTTTTGAACTGGCTTGACTCGACTCTCCAGGCCCTGCTTTCCTTGGGAAAGCACGCCTGACGGATTCGCATCTCGTTGAAAGGGAGTAATAAAGACCAGGTTACATGAATGCAGCACTCTTTAGAGAGTACAGGAAGCTCGCACCGACAATCAAGAAAGGACACATGATTTTCCCGGAAAAACAGCCCAAATGGAGCACGATTTTGAAAAAATCCCTTAGTATTGGACACAAGCTTGTTTTTTTGTCAAAATCGTCATAAGTTAGGATACTGGTTCCATGGGGATCCATGCACTTCTTCATTTCTTCTTATTGGAGATCAACTTTCTTCAGCACAGGAAGGCGGTTCGGGATGTCAGCAAAAAAACTTTTAATCCTGCTTGTGGTCCTTTGTGGATTGATTGCCCCCGATTCCTTCAAAACAACCGGGAACTTTTTCTCTGTACCGGTTGCGAATGCATCCCCAATCACCTTTCTGACAAAGATGAAGGTTGGCCTGCATCGTGATCATATACGGATTGTTCTGGTCCTTGATGGCCCCGTCAAGAAAGAATCTGTTGCCTCTCAGAATGGCCAGGGGGTTATCTCCCTTGAGGGAGTCATGCCCTCCCCTTCCCTCAAAAAAAACTACCGGCTGAAAAACAGGTATTCAAAAAAACTGATCAGGGAAATCACTGTTGTCTATAAACCCGGACATCGAACGACGGTATTGGTTGTCATGGAATCTTCATCGCTGGGTGTTCCTCATACGTTCAACCTTTCATCACCTTCCCGGGTTGTGATCGATTACCCTGTTGGCAAAAACTCGGCGAAAACAAATCAGACAACTCCTCCCGCACGACGTCATTCCCGGAAGACTGCTCCTGAAAAAAAGAATTCTTCCTCCTCCGGAACACAATCATCACAATCCCCGGCAGTTCAGTCACACCCCGGAAACAATGGCAAGGTCTACGTCATTCCCGGAAAAAAGCTGAAGGAAAAAAAGAAAGAAACAGGAACCTCGCTGACTCCGCCGCCCGTGGCGGTTGAATCCGGTTATGAGCTTCCCGTCAAGGAGCACCGGATGAGGATCGTCCTTGACGCAGGGCATGGCGGAAAAGATTGCGGAACGACTTCCGTAAACGGGTATTGCGAAAAGGATCTCGTTCTCGACATCGTCCGAAGGCTGGGCATCCTCCTTTCACAGGATGGCCGTTTCCATGTTTTTTATACACGGACAGACGACTCCTTCATCTCCCTTAAAGACAGAACAAGAATCGCAAACCGGGACCATGGAGACCTTTTCCTCTCTATCCATGCAAATGCCGATCCGGACCCTTCGGTCCGGGGAATCCAGACCTATCTTCTGACACTTCATTCAAAAGACAAAAGGGCCATGGCTCTTGCAAAACGGGAAAATGCCTCTCTCGGAGCGGCAGGAGATCTTGGAGCGATATTGCTGACATTAAGGATCAACCACAAGAAAAAGCATTCCATGGAACTCGCATCTTCCCTCGACAATGCGCTCATTGGAACACTGAGCTCGCATTATTCGGGAATAAGAGATTTCGGGGTCAAGCATGCGCCGTTCTATGTCATCATGGGAACATCAATGCCCGCCGTCCTCACAGAGGTCAACTTCCTTTCAAACAGGAAAGATGCGGCGCTCATGGCACAAGGGAGATACCGCCAACGTGTCGCAGAGGGCCTGTATAAAGGGATTGTTGACTATGACCGCTGGGTTCACCCTGAGAAGATCAACCGGCTTGCCCGAGCCAGCATCCATCAAACCGACTGACCTGCTCTCCGGCCAGTCGGTTCATGATTTTGGAATACGGAAGACCAATATGATATGATGACGAGTCTTGGTTGATGCGGCCTTTTTTTTAAAGGGCCAGCCAGATAAATTCATCGTCATGAATGTTTCAGGATAAAGGGGATCGCAATGGATGAGCCCGAAGAAATTGATCTTGACGAACTGGAGTTGCCTCTCCATATTCCAAGAAAGAATGGGCCGGATTGTCCTTTTTGCGGGGAGCCTACTCTTTCTGTGGATGGAGACTTCGTTTGTATTGACTGTAATGGCACCTGGTATGGACCCAATATAGGATAGCAGATTGTCAGGGACCGGTTTCCCGACCGGTCCTTCCTTCTTACCCCTATTTCCACAAAAAGCCCCCGTAGCTCAGGCGGACAGAGCAGAGGTTTCCTAAACCTTGTGTCGGGTGTTCGAGTCACCCCGGGGGCACCAACAAAAACCCAGCATACAAGCCAAATAATCACATTCTCTTCAAATCAAATCATGACTTCTACTGACCTTCATTTGCCCCTTTTTGCCCCCTCAACACGGCAACAGCACGGCAAGAAAATCAACGATAAATCATGCCAGTTGTTGACTCCATGGCATTCGTTTTTCTTGCCGTGCTGTGCCGTGCTGTTGCCGTGTTTTTTGTCCTTTCTTCTCTCTTGTTGACTTTCGCTTTTGATAAGTTTAGCATAGTTTTTAATATATATGCGTTAAAAACAAACTTATATAATAAGTTTGTGTAAGCGTTCGTTGAAGCCTTGATAACAT
>JAKAYF010000048.1 GCA_021816465.1 Nitrospirota bacterium | reverse complement strand
AGGATTGGACAAACTCGATGGGGAGGACTCAAAAGCGGTCTCCAGACTGATAGGAGTCATTAACAGGTTGCGCGGAGATGATGGCTGTGCCTATGACCGGTCACAAACGCTCACAACCCTCCTTGAAGACCTTCGAGAAGAAGTCTATGAGCTTTCGGATGCTATTTCCGCAGGAAATCTCGACGAAGCTTCGGGAGAAATCTCGGACCTTTTCACCGTGTTGTTTTTTATGCGACAAATTATTTGGGAAAAAAACGGTCTTCTTGTTTCGGACCTCCTGAATAAGTCCGCTGAAAAGATGATTCGGAGACATCCGCATGTTTTCGAGAACCCCGACCCTGACAAGAAGATCGGTGAAATATGGGAAACATGGGAAGCAATCAAAAAAACGGAGGATGAGCATCGAAACAGGAAATCGATGCTTGACGGCATTCCCAGATCCATGCCTGCCCTTGATGCTGCGCAAAAGCTCGGGAAGAAAGCAGGACGCGTTGGCTTTGACTGGTCATCTTCCGAAGGCGCCTGGGAAAAGGTTCTCGAAGAACTCGGGGAACTCTCGGAAGCCCGCAATGAATCGATCGGGCGATTGAAGCATGAATTTGGAGACTTGCTTCTGGCTCTTTCTTCCTTTGGCAGACATCTTGGAATACGGGCAGAAGAGGCGTTGCTCGAAGCGAACAACCGTTTCAGAAATCGGTTTCATCAAATGGAACTAAGTGCTTCCCGGACAGGGAAAAGCTTGTCCGCTCTTTCGCCGGAAGAGTGGAACACGCTATGGATTGAAGCCAAAAAAAGTGAGGAGCCCTCGTGATCGCTAAGAGAATCAAGGAACTCATTAAATCCGTTGGAACCGGCCCAAAAGGATCAAAAGGACTTTCCCGGAGCGAAGCATTTGAAGCATGCCAACTGATTCTATCTGGAGAAGCAACCCCGGCACAGACTGGCGGACTGCTTCTGGCTCTCAGGACCAAGGGTGAAACAGCCCCTGAAATGGAAGGTTTTCTTCTTTCTCTGAAATCTTTTCTTAAAGTTCCTTCGACATCAACGACAATCGATGGTCTCGACCTCGGATGCCCCTACGATGGACACGCCAGAGCTCCAGGGCTCTGGATTCCGGCCGCTGTGCTCGCAGCAAAAGCGGGGCTCCCCATCGTTCTGCACGGCTATCAGGATCTCCCTGCCAAGTTTGGCGTGGGACTGGTCCCTCTCTGGAAAAAACTCGGACTTCCGATCTCAAGACCTGAAACGGCCCTCACTGACCTGAACAGAAATAAAATTATTTGCTTGTCTCAGGAGGACATCACTCCAGAGCTTGCAAAACTTGCCCCGATCAGAAGGGAACTGGGGCTGCGATCCATTTTCAACACCGTTGAAAAAGCTCTGAATCCCATGAACCTCTCTCACATGGCAGTCGGATACTTCCATGAGACCATTCTGGCACCAATGGAATCGATGGTCACCGCCGCACATCCCAATGCCAGCATCACATTTGTCGGTGGACAGGAAGGGAGCGTTGGCCTGTTTACGCATCGACCAACAAAAATATATCGGGTCAATACTGATCCAGATCATCAACTGGACACGCTTCCTCCGGTCAAGGAAGGTCTTGAACCGGTTGCAGTGCCCCCAACCGAAGAAGCATACAGCAACTACTGTCGGGAACTCATTGAAAACCCCCGCCATCCTCATCGCAAGGCATTGATATGGCAGGCAGCCACCTTTCTCCTTCTTGGCGGAATAACCTCCGTGATGCAAGAGGCTCTCAACCGTATTGGAGACCGGATTCACAAACTCGATTTGACATAGAGCACACTCATGTGGCTCTTACCGCAAGAAAGCCGTGAATGAAAAAAACAATCCCGTTAACGGATCTTAAAATCGGAATGACTGTCGTAGGCGTTGATAAGAACTGGTTTGAAACCACTCTTGTCTCTCATCATTTTGTCATTCGCTCGAAAGACGACATCCTGAGGCTTGAAAAGAACGGCATCAGAAAGGTCTCCATAGAAATCAAGACTCTCCCCGAAAGCGAATCGAACCAACATCCGGCACAAGAAGTTCTGAAGGAATCCCCCCGGCAAAACGATACGAAACGAACAAGTCTGGACTCGGAGAGCCTGATGGAAGTTCCGGAACCTTCCACCAAGGAGCTCTCCGAAATTGAAAGAATCCAGAAAAATACCGCCTCGATTCTTGAAGGATCCTTCAACGAAGCCCGGATGGGCAGAACCATGGACACCAAAAAAATCCGGGAAATGGTCAGGGAGACGATCAGACTGATCCTTCAAAACAAGAGTTCCACCTCGTTTCTTGCCGACATTTCAGGCAATGACGACGAGACATTCATTCATTCTGCCAATACGATGATGCTTGCAGTCGGATATGCCATCAGAAAAAAATATCCTGAAGAAGAGTGGATGTCATGGGGAATGGCCGCATCTCTCCACGATCTGGGAAAAATATTTATCTCCCCAGAAATCCTTAAAAAACCATCCCGGCTTACCCCGGAAGAGTGGGAAGAGATGCGAAAACACCCGCTTTTTGGGTCCCGCTTTCTGAAAAAATCCCCGGAACCCGATCTCAGGAATCTGGCAGCAAAAGTCGCGGAAGAGCATCATGAGCGTCACGGAGGAAAGGGCTATCCTTATGCTCTGGACCTTCCACAAATTCATCCCGTTTCCCAGGGAATCATGGTTCTCGATGTATACGAAGCCCTGACCGCAGATCGGGTTTACAGAAAAGGCATGTCGCCACACAAGGCCATGACATTTCTTCTTCAGAGCAATATGGGAGTTGACCGTGATATCGGTCGAACTCTCGCAAACATGGTCGGAATCTATCCCGTAGGAACCCTCATCGGTGTTCCGGGCGGAGAAATTGGTGTTCTTTTGGGGTATCAGGGAGAGGAGATTCTAACAGGAATAGCGAAAATCCTTGTTCTTTTTTCAGCGAAACAGACTTTCCTCGAAAAACCGTACACAATGGAGCTCGCGATAGGAACCAATGAACGAAACTTCCCCACATTCACAGTGCAGGACATCGGAATCACCCATAAACAGCTCGTGAACTATATCCGGCAATTTTCGGAAAAATAGTCCTGCAATACACTTGTAACGGCTCAAAAAACGGGGGCATTGGTAATACCCCCATCGGAAACATCAAACCGGAACAAAAGTCACTTGACTTTCTTGACCAAAAGCTCCCAGTAGCCGTCCATTTTTTCCGTACCAATATACTGTTGTCCAACCTTCGCAATCCAAGCAGGAATATCCTTGGCTGAACCCTCGTCGGAAGATAGTATTTTCAGGACTGAACCGACAGGCTTGACCGAAATAACCCGGATCAACTCCATAAGCGGACCAGGGCAATAAAGCCCTCTTGCATCGATTACTTCATCTGGATTTAAGGATTCACCACCCATTATTATCACCCCGTCTCATATTTTGAAGATCAGACAAAGAGTACCTGCCCACCTTCAGCTTTTCCCAGAAATGTCGCAACACCGACCACTTCATCAAAAAGAGGCACCATTTCATCCAGTTTGGCATCAATCAGGTCAAGTGCCAAAGCACAGGCAAATACCTTCAGAGACCCCATCTCTTTGCCCTGGAGCAACAGATCAGAAAACAGGGGAGCCTTTTTCCTTATAGCCGCTTGCCCCACTTCTCCCATTTTTGGAAAACTTCGGTCGGCAACCGTTTTTTTCCTGAAACAGGTCATTGCCGCCATTGTGACAAAGACATTGACTTCTACACCCGAAACCGAGGCCACAGATGCCATCATGCAACCCGCCTGCAGCTTTTCAAACTCATCCGAGGCCAACACTACCGACATTTTTTCCACAACCGCTCCTCCGTTTGATCAAGGAAAAAGAACATTTACCCCCCACCCCTCGAATCAATGATATCATTTCCGGGCCCATCATCGCGATCCTGGCAATATTCAGACGCTCCATCCCGATAAACGGATGCAGGTCGAATCCGTGATCGCCCCCGGCGATTCTCAGGTTGATCAACTCCTTTTGTTGACGGCCACCTTCCAAAAACCACATGACTTCCGCGGAAAAAGTCTTCATTGTTCAGCTAGAACTTGGAGCAGAAGTTTATTCCGCAAAAAGAAGAGCGTATTATCAGCTCGTGAGGTGGATCCACAGTCCGGCATCCATGACCCTGTCGCGATATCAATGGTCGTTCCTCTTTCGGTCGATCGCCGGAGAATCAGGCGCCGTTCTGGTGGAAACGCTCCGGATTCTTTCCATATTGCAAGAATCCCGGGAATGGCAAAAAGCCCATTTTCTGCACCAAAAATGAGGAGCGCCGACGACCACCCCCAAACCTCCCGGCACCAGGCGTCTGATCGATCAGCAAACACCTGGATGCCCATGCGAGATGCAGGCAACCGCCAACCGGACATTCCGGGTGACGGAGCGCGATCCGTTCCGATCCCCTGAAAAACCGTCTGGTGGTCCAATAAAAAGAACCGCCAGAAATATCGGCAGACAAAGATCCAAGGGAAAGGACTTCACTTGATAAAAAACCGCATCATGCATATCGGGATCATTGTCTTCATCGCATCCATACCTCCAGCGATTGGTCCCGTCTACCTCGGCCTTGTAAGAGACGATATCCATGCCCACTCATTCATTGGAGATACAGGGCTTCAGGTCATTACAATATCCGGTACGGTCACTGCCGTGCTTGGGCTGTACTTATTGCTCCTGGGTAAAAGAATGTCCCGCTCCTAGGGTTTTCATCCTCTAAAAAAACTCCGGGAAAAAGTGAAGAAGGCTCGCCATTGGCAATTGCTGGCAACCCAAACCTTGAGAGAATCGCATTCAACAGAATGCGATGATCGCTATACTCTGAAAACTCCATATGCCCCTTGTGCTGGCTTGTCACACAAATGAGAGGAACCCGGCCGCCCTTGCCCGGAAAAGACTGGCGCAGAAAAGGATGCCTGAAAAATCCTCCGCCTTCGTCCCAGACAATCAAAATAACACCGCCCTTTTTAAAAGCGTCAGAAGCCATAACTTTTGGCACCCATTTTGCCATAAAGGTATCTCCTGCACCGATCAAGGAAGAAGTTCTGTTGCTTTTGCAGGCCTTCCCTCCATGCATGTCGTGACAAAGACCGGGAACAACATAAGAAAGATCGGGAAGACGTCCACTCTTGAGATCAGAATCAAGGTCTTCAAGTCGGCGGTCAAAACGTTCTCTTTTTGGGTCCTGCCTGAGGGAAGACACCAGCATAAAAGGATTATGTTTCTGGACATAAATCGGGTGACGGGAAGGATAGCGATCTCCCCGAAAACCGTCATAAGGCATTCCCTCAAAATACCCGCTGACGGTAAACCCATTCGACTCAAGCCTGTCAACCACCGTTGAAACAGAAAATCTCTGCGATGGATCATCGGAGTGCCTTGCTACGCTTGAACCGGATATCAGCGCGACATAGTTCGGGAGGCTGGGATGGGTCATGGCATGATAGTTCGTCATGATCATGTTCTTTTTTGCGAGTGCATTCAGAAAGGGAGCTTCAGGATTGCCGATTATCTGGGAAAAGCCCTTGTTTTCAAGGATAAAAACAACGATATGGGGAGGCACGGCCCAAGCGATGGAAATCGTCGAAAAAAACAGGGATATGGCCAGAACGAGAGATCCGTAAAACCTCTTGCCGATAACATAAGAAAACAGTGGAAAAGAACGGAGCATCAGTCAAAGTCCTTCAGGAGGAGAAACCGTTTGAACCAGTCTTCAAATTGTGGAATTTCCTTGTCTGCATTGGATAACGGCTTGACATGGAGAACATCATTCTTGACAAGCTGAGCAAGAAGTTCTTCTCCCGTCCAGTTCGACGACGGAAAGGAATGTTTTGATATATCACACTGAAAGCGATAATCAGTCAGACTCAAGCGTTCAAGAATCCCTTTGTAGCGGATCTCTACATTCGTTGATACGCTCTCATCCACATCAGGGTAAACCATGACAATCCCTTCATCAATCTTCCCGATCAAGTCAGAGATCCTTCGGGCCTTCTTGAGGAAATCGACAAACTCCCCTTGAATCTCCTCAAATTTCAATCGAAAAAGGATCATCGAAAAAGGTCGCACAGGAGACTGGGCAATCATGTGCTCCATGGCAAGAACAAGGCTTTCTCGATCAAAAAGTCCCGTCCCATCCACCCTGTAGTAAGGGAGCAAGCCAGCCTTGCTCCTGAATTCACCCATCTCAAATCCACAGGCAGAAATCATTTCCTGCCATCGGATGCGAAGGGGCTCCTTCCAGACATCAAAAGAAAGAAGGGGAATACCCACCCAGGCAAAGACATGGAGATACCAGTTGCATGGCAAAAGAACCTCATGTTTCCACAACTGATCCGAATGGGCTACCAGAGCCGGACGGACGTTCGCCCCCGAGAGCGTCCGGAAGTAAACGGTATCACCATAAAGGACCCCCTCCGTACTTTGTCTCATGCTCTCCGGAGGACCTTCGTATACCATGCGGATAAAGTGGCTGGAATCACTCATGGAAGTCGCATCCGCCATAAAAATCCTGATGGATTGGTATGCTGCCGGAAGAGTCGTTAAAAGATCCTGGGCAAGAGCATCAATACTCTGGGTATCGTGGCTTCCCATCAGAATATTGCCGACAGGGCGCTGCAGCTTGTCCGCCAGGCGCGCGAGATAGGGAAGAAATGTTGATGCCACTTCTTTTTCCGAAGGAAGAAACTCCTCCTTTGAAATAAAGTAGATCGCCACAGGCGAAGGGAGATGGCCCAGGGGATAGCTCTTCATAAGAAGAACACCCTTTTTGCCAAAATTACGGTACTCGCTGACAGAGAATTTTTCTTCAAAATGATGGGGGTCTCCCTGGGGACCACCTTTCTGGGAGTTCAGGATTTCAAGAACATCTTCGTAGGGCTTTCTGGCCAGAAACTTGAATCCAACCTGAAGGTGAAAGGAAAGGGTATCGTTAAACAAAACGATCCTTCCCTCCGTGTCAACAATAAAGCATGCAATTCTTGGATCGACAACGATAAGGTCCAGGATTTTCTTATGCGGAGCAGTATCCCTGATGGATCGGGAGTAAATATAAAAACCCAATCGATCAGGCCCCGCCATCTGACAAAATCTGAACAATCTCCATGCCAATACCCTTTCGATAGAAATGATCCGCACAAGAAAAAATCAGGGAACTGCTTTCAGGAGCAGATCTTTGCGCTGGAAAAGCGTCAAGATAACATTTCACCCATACTAACACAAAAGCAGTCTGGAACGGCCAAAAACGCATTAGAGGCAAGTACTAGCGAGTTCTCAGCGCATCCCATATCGCTTCAGCTACCGTCGGGTGGGGAAATATGGAATGAGACAGACGCCTGGCACCGTCCGGAAGTCCAATTGCTAGCGTCGCAACGGGTAGAATTTCTGACAAGCCTGGTCCCACTCCGCCAAAACCCAACAAAGCTCCAGATGTTTCATCGAGAACCACCTTGACGATTCCCCGTCTGTCGCCGTGGATCAACGATCTCCCATTTGCCATCAGCGGAAATTTTTTTTGTATTGCGGGAAGACCTTTTTTTTGTGCCTGTTCAAGCGTCAGGCCAACCGATACCATTTCCGGATGGGTATAAACAACCCGGGGGACATTAATCGGATCAATCGGATCGGGATCAAGACCAGCAATCTTTTCAACACAGACGATCGCTTCGTGGCTTGCCGCATGGGCAAGCATAGCCCCTCCGGCCAAGTCACCCGCGGCGTAAATGCCCCCGACACCACTCCACCCTGAATCATCAACAATGACAGCCTTGTCACGGGAAAGTATCACTCCTGCAGAATCAAGACCCAGACCGGCCGTATTGGGAGTTCGTCCAATAGCCACAAGAAGATATTCAACAGCAATTTCTTCCGGAAACGTCTCAGTTGAAGCCCCTGCCGGCACGATCGACAGAGATACTCCCTGATCGTTCCGGGAGATTGATCCGACAGAAACACCGCATCTTAGAAGAACACCCTGACGATCCAGTTCCCGAGACAAGATAGACACCAGTTCAGGGTCCTCTCCGGGCAAAATGGAGCGTTCTCTCTCGAAAATCGTTACATTTCCGCCAAGAGATGTAAAAATTTGAGAAAATTCAACTCCTACAACGCCACCGCCCAGGATTCCTATCTTTTTTCCTGAAGGATTGAATGAAAGGGCATCAGAACTGTCAATGACCCTTTCATGATCAAACGGAAGCCCGGGAAAATCTTTGGGGCGAGATCCCGTTGCCAGGAGAATATTATCCGCGTGCAAAATCTGTTCCCCGGATCTGCCAGAAAGGATGACCTTGTCCACACCTGCCAGTCTGCCGGAAGACTCGAATGTCACAACGCCTCCGGATTTCAGCAGGTGTTTGATCCCCTGATGCAAACGATTCACAACAACCTGACCGGAAGCCATAATCTTCGCAAAATCGATCCTGGGGGGATCATACTGAAGACCATTTGCAGCGGATGCTGAGGTTTTCTGGATCAGGGAGGAAACCTCAAGCAATGATTTAGTCGGGATACATCCCTGATGCAGACAAACCCCGCCAACCTTCCCTGACTCCAGAAGGGCTACTCGCATCCCCAGTTCACTTGCCCTGAGTGCCCCCATATACCCTGCAGGGCCACCTCCAATAACAATCAAGTCAAAGGAACGCTCTGAACCATCGTCACTCAATTCACACCTTTCTGTTTTATCCACCTGACCCCGGCGAACTCAAAAACATAAGCGGGTCATTGACTTTAGCCTAAAATATGCCTATATTACTTCTGCGGGGTGGAGCAGCTCGGTAGCTCGTCGGGCTCATAACCCGAAGGTCGTAGGTTCAAATCCTGCCCCCGCAACCAAAAACAAGTCCCCAACACTGAAGTTCAGATAAAACTCATCAAAATCTTCCTTAAAAAATAACACCCCAGTGGCAAAAATGGCAATTTTTCGATTCCATGGCCTTTGGGTATCTTCCAGACCCAGAGAACAACAATCACTCGATCCGGACCACTATCAGGAGGTGAAAGATGGACTCAAAAGAAGCCTACAAACAAAAGCTGAATGCCCAAATGAAGGAATGGGGTGCCCAGATCAATCTTTTGAACGCAAAGATTGAAAACAAGGGAGCAGACATGAGGATCAAGTACGCAAAAGAGCTTGATGCCGTGAAAGCAAAGCAGGAAGAAGTCTTGCAGAAAATCAAGGAACTTGATGAAGCGACGGGGGAGAATTGGGAAAAGGTCAAGAACACAGCAGACCAGATCCTGGACGATTTGAAAACCGGCTTGAACAATGCGCTCTCAAGGCTCAAATAAAGAAGTCAAAAAGCAGCGGGAGCATCGACGCGGAATGCTCCTGCCCCTTATTTTGGCGGATACGCATAATCGGTCCGAAAGCCTACTTTTTCCACCAGTCCAAGTTTCCGGTAATGATATACTTTCTAAATAAATCAAAAAGAATAAACCCTAGGAAACCAAACTCCAGGAGAGTAAACATCCTGAAAAGAATCGAAACAACCCTCGATCTTGTCTTGCTCATGTCCGGTGGTGGCGGTGGCTCTTCTCCAAAATGATTCAGATCATCCATCTTTTCCCTCATTCACTTAAGGTCCATCTTTCTCGCAGCTAGTCTTTCGAGACTTCCGGAATGGCCATTCCCAGAAGGTTTTCGTTCAATCCACCAATCCAGTAAGTTTTTCCGTCGCGTCCCGGAAACATTGCAAGCTTTATGATTTGATGGTTGAAATCAAATGAAAGATCAATCTCGCCATCCAGACCAAAACGGGAATGAGCACCCTTCTGGAAGTGGCCATTAGTGCGAAAATCCCCGATGACCGAGCCAGCCTGATTGACATGGCCCCGGAGCTCAAACAAACCTGCTTCGCGGTCAAAGCGGATCACACCATCAATCCCCAACGGACCTTCAACCAACAAACCTCCCCCCAGAACAAAATGATAACTTCCGAGAGGATAGATCGCTACAGGGTGTGTTTCTGGCAACAAAATACCCACTCCCTTCATATGGGGGTTAGTGGAAAAAAATATTCCCTCATCCCCATTTCCGGAAATACTGATATGAGTGTGTCTGGACTTCAGCCATAACTGCATCTGCAAACGACCATCAAGGCCGGTTGACGTTGCACCACGAAGATCTGCTCCTGCAACAGGCACACCATTTTCCAGCACAACCGGATTGACTGGAGCATTGACGGAAGACTGAAAAGGAATAGGGCCGACAACCGTGAAAAACTCATTGAGTCTTTCTTTGTAACCATTATAGATAATCACTCTTGGTGCCCATGGGTCCTTGTGCACCGGAGAATTAACCATCAGGAAATATATCGGAGGCTCAACAACAGAGTCATCGGAGCTGGCAACCAATACAGCAGACTGCATCTGACAAACCGAAAGGTTGGAAAAACGGACAATTCCTCTCAGCTCAACCCTGCGCCTCCCCTCTTCGGAACGCACCTCAAGGGTTGCATGCAGGAGGAGATCCTTTGACAACTCATTGTGGACAACACCCGCTGGCCAGACTTTATCAATCCGGATTTCGCGACTTCCATTAGAGGAGGATGGCCAATCGACCCGAATATCCATATAACGGGCAGAACAAATCTTAGCCGTTACGGAAAGGCCCTGGAAGGACTCTCCGCTCATCATCGAAAGCTTGTATGATTCGGCATCCATCGTCGGGTATACCGGAGGGGGAACAAACACTTCACAGCCTGAAACAAGCACAAAAATGGCAAGGAGCAGCCATCTCGTTGCTTCTGGAAGCCCCTTCATCAAAACATTCAAATGTTTCATAACCCTCTGGCAGACTTGTTGATTCTTGTCTCACTCATTGACATATGTCATAATCGGCGTCAAGTTTCTGCTCTGATCAAACGGATCAAGGCTTCAACCTTCATTATCGATAACGAGATTGCCTCCAATCTTGAAAGTCTACCCAGACAGGATAAAGATATGCAAATCAGAAAAAATAAAAACAGCCTTGTTCATGCCTTAGCACTCATGGCTCTTGCTGCTTCACTGACATCATGCGCCATGACGAATTCTGTTGTTGGTGACCATCTGGGAGCCGCACAGAAATTCGCGCAAAACGCAACATCAATAGAAAAAGCAGCTCACAGGGAAGCGGGAATTCTAAATCATCTTGAAGCTGCAAACAAATATTCCAGCGCTGCAGATGATCATATCAGGGCCGGCAAGGAGTACTCCCTTCTCGGAAACCCTGTCCAGGCTCAAAAGCAATATGAACTGGCTTCCGAAGATTTTCAGACCGCCAGTCAGGAAAGTCTTCTGGCCAGCGGCGAAAATTCAAAACAGTAAGCCTTACACTTTTTTTCGGCGACGACCTTTTCTTCCCCGGCGACTTTTCCCTCCTCCGGGGCTTTCTGGCTTTGGCTTTTGCGTTGCCGCACCCGAAAGAGGGACAGGCTCCAGTTTTTTTCTCCGCCTGCCAGAAGACTCCTCCATCCCTTCAAGAGCCAGCTCACACTTAAGCCTCTCAAGGTCAACACGCATGATCCTCACCGAAACAGGGTCTCCGATGCGGTAGACCTTCCTGGTTCTCTCTCCCCTGAGACTATGATGCTTTTCCTGGAACACATAGTAGTCATCGGACAGCGAAGAGACGGGAACCATCCCCTCAACCGGAGTACTGTCGAGCTCGACGAAGAAACCAAATCCGGCAACACCGGAAATGACCCCGGAAAAAACCTCCCCGACATGATCTCCAAGGAACCGGATGCGTTTGAAGTCAATCGACATCCTTTCTGCATCAACAGCAGCTCGTTCTCTTTCAGAGGAATGGGAAGCGGCTTTTGAAATATCCGTCTTGACCGAATCTCTCAATGGCCTCGAGCGGTCCGCACCAAGGAGGCGGTGCACGACAAGATCAGGGTAACGCCGGATTGGCGACGTGAAATGAGTATAATCGCTCATGGCCAGGCCAAAATGTCCTAATGGCTTCGTGTCGTATCGAGCCTGTTTCAAGGATCTCAGGACGGAGAAGTGAACCATCTTTTCCTGAATAGTGCCTCTGGTTGTCTCAAGAACACTCGACAGTGTTTTCGAAGTGGGAACCTCTCCTTCCTTGAGTGGCATGGACAGACCAAGAGCACCCAAAAACAGGTTAAGATCCGCAATTCTCTCAATGGATGGGGCTTCATGCACACGAAAGATCCCGCCCCCCCACCGCGAGACCAGTTCTCTGGCAACAACCTGATTGGCCAACAGCATGAATTCTTCAATCAGTTGGTGGGAAAGATATCGTGGCGAACGCACAATATCGATCGGATGCCCCCTGAGATCAAGAATGATCTCAGGTTCGGGAAGGTCAAAATCAAGGCTCCCGGCCTGAAATCGTTTTTTTCTGAGTATCTGGGCAACAGACCAGAGCTCTGACAAAAGCGCTGTCCAGGGAGTATAACGGGAGTCCTCATTTGCTCCCCTGAGAACATCATGAACTTTTGAATAGGTCATTCTCATACGGCTTCTGATCACAGAAAGCGTCACTCTCGAATCAAGAATCTCTGCCGTATGGGGATCCAGCTTCAGGATGACACTCCTCGCAAGTCTGTCCTCGTCCGGATTCAGAGAAAGGACGCCATTTGAAAGGACCTCCGGAAACATGGGAACGACCCGGTCAGGGAAATAGACACTTGTCCCCCTCCGGAAAGCCTCCTTGTCCAGTAATGTTCCTTCCGACACATAAGTCGCCACATCAGCGATATGGATGCCGACCTCAAAACTCCCGTCCTTAAGTCTTGCAAGAGAAAGGGCATCGTCAAAATCCCGGGCATTGTCCCCATCAATCGTGACAATATCCCACGCCCTGAAATCTTCGCGGTTCGGTCCGGGAGCGATGGGCGTTTCTCTTGCAACCCGCTCGGCTTCCTCCTGGACATCAGAAGGGAAAAGATCTGTCAGGCCAAAGGACGCCATGACAATCTCGGTATCAATTTTGGGATCTCCCGCCTGACCCAGCTGCGCCAGTATGCGCCCCTTCGGAGAATGCACCGAATCAGGGTAAGAAGTAATCTCCAGAATGACCAGGTCCCCTTCAGAATACTTAACGGACGGATCCGATGATTCCAGGATAAAATCGGCCTTGAGCTTTGCATCCCTGGGGCGGACAACAGTATTCTCACCAACCTTGTGCACAGTGCCAACAACAGACGTTCTGGCCCGTTCAACAACAGAAAGGATAACCCCTTCCTGACGGCCACGACGGTCAATGCCTGTTCTCACCGCCTGGACAATGTCCTGATGCATTGCACCTTTTGTCATGGATGCCGGGATAAAAAGATCCGGCTGACCATCCCCCACCAAAACAAATCCATACCCGTCAGGATGAGACTGAAAGGGCTTGGTCACCAGCGGAAGTCGATCTTTCAAGGCATACCCGGCACCGGGGACAAGCAACACCATCCCTTCGGCGAGCAGGGCATCGATAGCAGCCCGGATGTATTTGAGAGACTTTCGCCCCTTTTTCAATTTTTCAAGAAGAATCTCCTCCCTGACCGGAACAGAAGGAGTTTCTTTTAAAAAAGTCACCAAAGAATCCCTGAAGGACTCATCTCCAGATTTCTCAACAGCCCCTTCCAATAGATCCACAATACCTCCCGTCAACGATTGATCCTACTGCAGTTTGACACAAAACAGTCATCATGGGAAACGATCTGCCTTGAGCGGACCCACCTTCCACGGAACCAACAAAAATCAGCTGGACCCTTATAATGACAGTGCCAATGAACTCTCCCGCTCCTAAGCGCTTTGCGCTGTAGGAGGGGTTTCCGATCTCACGAGCGGACGTTCCTCTTTCGCCGAGGATGCGCGAAGGCGTTTGGGCCTTTGCGTCTTATGCTCCTCTCCGGAGGCTTTGACTTCGGACCGTTCCGGCCCTGGTTGTTTCTCTTTTCCGATCCCGCACCGCCGGACCCGTTTCTTCTGAATAGTCCCCTCCAGAAGAAGTCGGATCCCCCTTTGGGCGATCACGCGGCTGGCGTTTTGATCGGCGTTATCCGTAAGTCCGCAGCGCTGGCAGACGAACTCGGCCTGCGAAGGCCGGTTGTCCGGGTGAATGTGCCCGCATCGGGCGCATTCCTGCGAACTGAATTGCGGTGGTACTTTAATCACGAGCTTTCCGTTCCGGAGGAAATTGCCGGACGCGTCTTTTTTGGGTTCCGGCTTTTTCGTCATGTTTTTGACCCTGAGATCCTCGACCACGAAGAGGCTTCGGTCAGGACCGGAGGCTACGGCATGGGTGGCCTTGTGGATCACGCCTTTCCGGACGTCTTTGGTGTATTCGAAGGTCCGGGCCAGACGTTGTCTGGTCTTTTTTCGGTTCTGCGATCCTTTTTGCTGACGGGAGAGTGTCCGTTGCCACCGTCTCCGGCTCCGCTCCTTCTTCTCCATCCGGATCTTCTGGATGGAGGAGA
>JAKAYF010000047.1 GCA_021816465.1 Nitrospirota bacterium | reverse complement strand
CAACAGCAAACTCGGAGGTATCGTGGTCGATGCCGACATTCACCCATCCGGTATTGGTTGTCAGGTCGTAGACTCCGTAAGGAGCGACCTTCCCCAAGTCCGGATCGATAAAGTCATGCACGCGGACCTCTTCGGGACGGCCCTGGGGTTGCCATTCCCGACCCGCGTTCCTGAAGTCTCCGACGAGTTCCTTCTTTTTGGTGTCGACGGAGATGACAGGAGCTCCGGTCCGCTGGAAGTCCGAGACCGTTTTTGCGATGAATTCGAACTGGGCATCCCGGTCTTCGTGCTTGCCCCCTTCGTGGGTCTTCCTCACCGACTGAAGGCTATAAGCCCATATTCAAGGCAGAATGCTCCCTGTGAAACAGAATACATCCGGGGGTACCGGAGGTAAGTCTGGGGAGATGCCCGTCAATAGGATCGATGAACCAGAAAACCCCAGGAGTGATCTTGGGAATCCCTCGCGACAACCGCTTCTCTGGTTTGGCGGCGGGAGGATGTCAACGCAACCCTCTTCTGAAGAAATGGCCGGCCAGGAGAAGTGTCGTTGTCCCAATGCCCAGAAGTGCTGCATATTCCGGTAGCAAAATGGAGACTCCCGCTCCCTGAAGAAAGACTTCGCGGAGGATCACCATGAAATACCTGAGAGGGTTCAACAGGGTCAGGTCCTGGATGAAGGTTGGCATATTGGCAATCGGGCTTGCAAATCCCGAGAGAATGATCGAGGGCACAAGAAACAGAAAAGCTCCTAGAAGCCCCTGCTGTTGAGTGGAGACAAGGGAACTGATCATCAGTCCCACTCCGAGTCCGGAAAGAATAAACAAAAAGAGGCCCAGATAAAGTGCCTCGAGCGATCCTCGCAGTGGAATATGGAATATCAACACGGCCAGAACAATAATTCCGGTCGCTTCGACCATTCCGATCACGAACCCTGGAAGAACTTTTCCCAGAATGATATCCAAAGGGGTGAGCGGGGTGACGAGAAGCTGATCGAATGTGCCCTCTTCCCGCTCCCGGGCAACAGAAAGCGCGGTTACGAGAAGGGTTACCACAAGAGTCAGGAGCCCAACAATTCCAGGTACGATGAACCATCGGCTCTTGAGATTCGGGTTATACCATGCGCGTAGTGCGATCGGGGCGATCGGTGTGGGAATCCCCCTTGCCGTGGCAACGTCTGTGGTGTAGTTGTTGACAATCGTTTCGACGTAACCGAGAAGAATCATGGCGGTATTGGACTGGCGACCGTCAAGGAGTGCTTCGATCGTCGCAGGGTTTGAGGAAAGCAGGTTTCGGCTGAAGTTACTGCGGATATGGAGGACGAGCAGGACCTTTCTGTTGTTGATCAGTGGTGCAACTTCCTGTTCGCGGGTGATTGTTCCCACAAGCTTGAAGTTTGGAGAGCCGGAGAACCTGGCAAGGAGCTGTCTTGAATAAATGCCGGTGTCCTCATTCCAGACTGCGTAGGAAATGTTGTTCAGGTCAAATGTTGCCGCGTAACTGAAGACCAACAGCTGGACTGTCGGGGGAACGATCAGGACCATCCTGCTTTTCTTGTCGCGGAGAAGTGCCAGAAACTCTTTCTGGACAAGTCTCATGATCCTGAGCAATCGTTGCATTATTCAATCCTCTTTCTGCTGACGCGGAGAATCAGTGCAAACAGGAAAACAGCAAACAGCGCAAGTGCCACTGAATTGGGAATGATGACTTTCGGAATGTCTCCCGCTAGAAAGACAGACTGGAGTATGGTGACGAAATAGCTTGCGGGGATAATGTGTGTAATGGCCTGGATGAAGGGCGGCATCGAATGGATATCAAAAATGAATCCGGAAAGGATAAAGGCGGGAAGAAAGGTAAAGACAATGGCAATCTGTCCCGCTACAAACTGGTTTTTTGCTGCAGTGGAAATCAGAAGTCCCATTCCGAGTGCCGTTGTCAGAAACAGTGAGGATGTCAGCGCCAGGGTGATAACCGAGCCCCGAAGGGGAACTTCGAAGAGAAACCGGCTCATGAGAACAGACAGCGCCATTCCGCTCATTCCCAAGATAAAATAAGGAATGAATTTTCCGACCAGAATTTCCCCGATCGAAACAGGTGTGACAAACAGTGCCTCCATGGTGCCTCTCTCCCACTCCCTGGCGATTACAAGGGCCGTCAGAAGTGCTCCGATCAGGGTCATGATGACGGCAATCAGTCCAGGGATGAGAAAATCCCGGCTCCTGTTATCAGGATTGAACCAGATCCTGACCTGAAGCTCTGCTGGCAAGGGGGATGATAGTCGCCCTCGTTGAGCCCGAAGGTGCAGCCATGTTTGCCATGTATTGTTGAGATAGCCCTCGACAAGTCTTGCCGTGTTGTCGTCGACACCATCGACAATGACATGAATCGGGGCATTATGAAATGATTCGATTCCCCTCCCAAAGTTTTCCCTGAGCCAGAGGATTCCTTCGACATCCTGACGTTTAAGGGCTCCGATGGCATCATGAATATTGGCATAGGGTTTTGGTGAAAACCATCGGGAATTTCTGAGGCTTGCGATAAATCCCTCCGATGCGGGGGTGCGGCTGTCCTGCACAACGGCAATCGGGACATGGCTCGCATCGAGGGAGACTCCATAGCCAAAAATCAGAAGAAGAACAAAAGGAAGGACAAGCGCAATGGCAAGACTCGATGGATCCCTGACAATCTGCAGTGACTCCTTGTAAACAAGAGCTCTGATTCTGTTGAGCCGGGCAGAGAAAAATGCACGGCTGGATGAACTATTCATTGGTGGTCACCCTGCGTTCTGCTGAAGTCCGAGAGAAGGGAGACAAATGCGTCCTCAAGGGATGGTTCCGGCATTTGGGGTGTACGGGTCTTTTCCTTGATTTCCTCAGGATTGCCCATCGCGAGAAGTGTTCCCTGTGCCATGATGACAAGTCGATCACAGTATTCGGCTTCTTCCATGAAGTGGGTTGTGACCAAAACGGAGACACCGACGATCGCCAGTGCATTGATGATATGCCAGAACTCCCGTCTGGCATTGGGATCAACGCCTGATGTCGGTTCGTCGAGAAAAAGAATGGATGGCTCATGGATCAGGGCGCAGGAAAGGGCAAGTCTTTGTCTGAATCCCAGTGGGAGGATGCCGGAAGAGACATTCCTGTAGGGTTCAAGCTCAAAGAAGGTCAATGAGTTCTGGATTTTTTCCTTTTGCAGAGAGCCGGAAAGCCCATAGGCACTACTGAAGAAGATCAGGTTCTGGAAAACAGTCAGCTGGGAGTAGAGGGAAAACTTCTGGGCCATGTATCCGATGTTCTGCCTCGCCTGTGCAGCGGCCTTCCGGACATCTTTTCCTGCTACGATGAGTTTCCCTCCGCTTGGCTCCAAAAGACCTGCAAGCATCCGGAACGTTGTTGTCTTTCCTGCACCATTGGCTCCAAGGAGTCCGAAAACTTCCCCTTTCCTGACATGGAATGTCAGATTGTCCACCGCCCTGAAGGTTCCAAAATCCCGGACAAGGTTCTCGACATCAATGGCGTTTTCAGGCTTTTCCGGAATATTTTTCTGTTCCTGTGAATGTTTTGGGTAAAGTCGGTCAATGGAAATGGTTTTGGGGTTTTCCCTTGTCACTTTTTTAATTCTGGACATGAATGCATCTTCAAATCGTGGCGGTGCTGGATGGAGAAGGATCTTCCCCAAACCTTGAGGAACAGATGGCGGCATATCGCTATCCATGACAACCCGCACGGTTGATCCTTCAAGAACGGTGTCCACAACTCCCGGAAGAACTGAAAGCTTGGGTTCGACAACCCTGAGCGACTGCCCAGGGGCCTCGGCCCGGTATCCTCGTCCTGCCACTTCCATCCTGAAGGCTTCCGGGGTACCGTTCCCAAGGATTTTTCCATTGTAGAGAATCAGGATTTCGTTGCATCGTTCCGCTTCGTCAAGGTATGAGGTGCTGACAAAAAGGGTGGAACCAGATTCGCTGACAAGCTTCTTAAGGATTTCCCAGAGCTCCCGGCGTGAAACAGGATCAACTCCAACGGTTGGTTCATCCAGGAGAAGAATGGGTGGCTGATGGACCAGCGAGCAGGCAATCCCCAGTTTTTGTTTCATCCCTCCGGACAGTTGGCCCGCCAGCCTTTTTTGAAAGGGGGAAAGCCCGGTCATTGCAAGAAGAGGGACGTAGAGATCCTCTCTGCGATCTTGGGGAACACCCTGAAGGCTGGCATAGAGATCAAGATTTTCCTGGACGGACAGATCCTCGTAAAGTCCAAATTTCTGGGGCATGTATCCAATAGATCCCTGGACCGACAAGGGGTCTTTTGATGGGTTGATACCCATGATTTTGATTTCCCCCGAGTCGGGTAAAAGGAGGCCCGCAAGAAGCCTCATCAGTGTCGTCTTTCCGGCTCCGTCAGGACCGATGAGGCCGGTGATCGACCCTTTTTTGAGGGAAAAGGTAATATCGTCGAGAGCGGTTACAAGGCCTCTTGGAGAAGGGAATGTTTTTGTCAGGCGATTGGCCGTGATCAGCCCTTCTGGCGAGTCTGGCTCAGCCACGGGGTGAGAATTCCGGTTTGCGGCCATCCGGACAGGTTGATGGAGGTGGCTGGTCGGAGACAAGAGGGATTGTTACGGTGACAGGCATCCCGAGCCGGAGCTCTGTTGTTGGACAGCTGAGGTAGACTCTCATTCTGTAAACAAGAATTGTTCTTTGATGGAGGGTCTGAACTTCTTTGGGAGTGAATTCCGAAGTTGGTGAGATGTACCCGATATAGCCGTAATATTTCCTGCCGGGGTATGAATCCGATGTGACCGTTGCGATCATTCCCTCATGGACTTTTCCAAGCTCCGGCTCTTCCACATAGACGCGTGCCCATAGAGGGTGGGATCGGGCGATGGTATAGACCGGGGATGCGGGAAATGCCATGTCACCAGGCTCAAGAATGCGATTCTGGACGATTCCATCGACGGGGGCATAGACCTTTGTGTCGACAAGCTGGCGCTGATCAAGGGCAAGTTGGGCTTCGGACTGTCTGATCGAGGCTTTTGCGGCATCCAGGGCCGCTGTGGCATCGTCGAGTTTTTGTTCGGAATTGAACTTGGCATGGGCAAGCCTTTTGACCCGGACATAGGTTCGTTGTGCATCTGTCAGCTGAATTCTGGCTCGGTCGAGAGTGGCTTTGTCCGCATCAACCATGTCCTGGTAGCGTATGGGGTCAAGTGTTGCCATCAAATCGCCTTTCTTGACGGAAGAGCCTTCAAGATAAAGGAGTTTTTCGATCCTGCCCGTGTCGTGAAATGCGAGCTGGACCTCCCGTAGGTCAATGTTTCCATAAAGGGTCAGACTGCTTTTCCCTTGATCGCCGGACGAAAAGAGCTTTTTGTGGAAGACGGTAACAAGGATGGCGGAAAGGATCAGAATCACCAGGAAAATTCGTTTTTTGGGTAGCATGCCTGCACTCCATGGCGAAAAGTTGTGATTTCGATCAACCAAATGGCATGATACCACAGCTTGGCAAAATGATGATTTTAAAAGGCAGTGCCTCATGCATAAGACGTGGGAGAGGTGTTCGTGGCAGTGTGCTCCATTCGTACACGTTTTTTCCTGGTTATTCTTGTCCCATTGATTGCGCAGGCGTTCCTGTCTGGCGCCAATATCACTCCTGCGATTGCTTCCGGTGAGATTGTTTCTCTTTCAGAGGCGGTTTCGGAGTCATTGGCGAACCGTCCGGACCTCAAGGCCGAGATCTACCGGGTGAAGAGCGCAAAGGAGAGGGTAGGAGAGTCAAAGTCAAATTATTATCCTCAGCTTTCTTTAAGTTTTGAAACTATTTATGGGAACAGTTTCTTCGGGTTTTTTCTATTTCCGGGTTATAATTATGCCGATCTGAATTTGTTGACGGTCACTCTTTCCCAGACCATCTATGATTTTGGCAGGACTGGTTCGCAAGTTTCCCGGAGCCGATGGGCTCTTGAGCTTGAAAAGGGCCGGGAAGCAGAAATCTATCAGAATACGATTCGTGCGGCAGAGACTGATTATTTCAACCTTCTTTCGAGTCAGCACCAGGTCCTGGCAGACAAGGAGAACCTTGCCGATGCCCAGGAACAGCTTGCCCGGGCGGAATACCGGTTCAAGGCCGGAGATGGTGTTATTCTTGATGTCACGAGAGCCCAGGTCAATGTGGAGTCGGACAAGCTTCAGCTGATCAGGGACAAGGATGCGGCAAGGTCGATTGCGATCGATCTCGCCCAGGTTATGGGCCGCTCGAAAAGTGAGCGGATTGTTGCCGAAGATGTTTCCGTCGATCCAAACAAGGAATCTTTGCCTGATTTTCAAGCCGATCTCGCCAGGGCCATGAAGCACAGGCCCGTGATGATCGAAGCGGTGGACCAGGTTCGGATGTCCCGGTCGGCCCTGGAAAATGCAAGATCCCAAAACTATCCTTCTGTGACGGGCCTTTTTCAGTCCTTTACCGCAACAATGCCACAGGGAAGCTTGCCCATTCCTTACGCACCCAACAACACACCTTACTCAACGATCAATCTTGGTGGCGTCATCAATATACCGATCTTTGAAGGAGGGCTGATCATGCACCAGATGTCCCAGGCGCATTACGACCTCTCTTCTTCCATTGAGTCCAGAAGGTCTGTGCGGCTGAGGGTCATCACGGACCTCAAAAAGGCCATTCTGGAGATCCGCGATGCCAGACAGAGACTTGTGGAGGCAAAAACGGAAAGGATGAATGCCGAGAAGAACGAAGTTCTTGTTGAGGAGGCCTATCGTGTAGGGTCCGTTCACTCTGTCGATGTCATGGATGCGCAAGCCGCCTTGAGACAGGCCCGTGAGTCTGTCATCCAGGCCCGCTACCAGTTGATGGTCGGGTATGCTGATTTTCAGTATGCCCGAGGGACGTTATCCGTTGAAAGCCTTTCTCCTTCCGGAAGGTAGCATCCGTTTGTCCAGTCAAAACTCTGTCATCTCCCGGTCATCTTGACAGTGTCAGGCATATTTCCTATTCTGTGTTGAGACTAAGTTTCATGTTCTGTTGAGATCATCCTTCTTCCATCAAGGGGTCCTTTTCGTTCAGAACTGGGGTGGATGCTGAAAAAGATCGTTCCCTTCATGTTGTTTGCTCTCTTGATCCTTTTGTTCCAGGGATGTGCAGCGGTACAGATGCAAAATCCCTCCAAGCGCTCTCTTATGGAAGCGTATTCAAGGGACATGCGCTCAAACCATTTCGATCTGGCCCGTTCGGCTCTTCTTGAAGGGACCCGGAGATATCCTTCCGAGACCGTTTTCTGGAATGATCTCGCATATCTTGATTTTCGTCAGGGTCACTATCCATCGGCCGAGAAAATGCTGAATAGAGGACTCAGGATCGACCCCGGGAATCAGGGGCTTCTGCTGAACGAGGCGCGTCTTTATCTGGCGGAAGGCAGGCTTGCTGATGCAAGGCGGATCCTTTTCCAGATGTTGCCCCGGCACCCATGGCTCCATGGGTACAGACTCCTTCTTGCCATTGTTGAGGTCAAGGATGGAAACAGTGAGGCGGGACGAATCCTGTTTGAAGATCTTTACGATCATCATCCCGGAGACCTTCTTGTCAAAAGCTATATTGAAAAATTTTACCATTTGCCCGTGAATCCGATCCAAGGCCGGTAGGAGAAGCCATCTTTATAATGGAAGGGCTTCCCATTCAGTCTGACGAGACATTTTCTTGCTCTCCCGCGCAGTGCGGACGGGTCGATCACGTCAAAAACATGGTCGATCCTTGCAATCCTCCGGTTATGGCCGGAGGCGAATATCAATTGTCAGGAGATATATTTTGTCTTTTCAGTTAACGGATCATTCTCGCCGCTCATTGTGGGAACAATTCAAGCTCGTAGTCCTCCCGATGATCTTTTCTGTGCTGATCATTTCTGCACTTGTTCTCTCCGTCCATTTTTATCGCATGTCCTATGCTCCCGGAGTCAATTTTTCTCCATTGACACCAAAATCCCAGCGCTCTTTTTCTTTCAATGTGTCCAAAGATCATCTTCCGGATCTGCCTGGCGGTACCCTTTTTCTGAAAATCCGCAAGGAGAAGGGTTCCTTCGGAAGTGCGAGTTACTGGCACTCGGGGAAAACGGTTTTTTCTGTTCCTCTCCGGATTTCATCCTGTGGCATTTGTATCCGTCTTGCGCTCTGGGATCCAGGGATTTACCGCATAACTCTTTCTGATCCATCCGGGCGTCAGGTTTTTTCTTCGCCGCTGCGAGTCATCGCTCCTTTGGCCCTCTATAGGGATGACCTTGTTCTGATATTTTTGACGGTTTTCTTGTCCTGGGGCTCAGGGAAACTTGCTGCTTCGGTATTGGGGGAGGTTAAGCCCTGTCTGACATCAAGTCTTCAGCAGAAAATCCGTCTGGTGATCCTTGCTGCAGGGTTAATGGCTTTGGGTCTGATCTTTATCCCCTATCCGGAGATGAAGGAGCACCACTTCCCATTAATTTCCTCGATGCCCGCGGGCACCGTGCCGGACAAGGGTGTTGTGGCATCAGCGCCGGAGTCGGAGGGGCGCAGTGAAGCCAACCCTCTTCCCCTGTCTCCGCTGGAGGCAAATGGTTCTCCTGGCTATCTGACCATTCGTCATCACATGGACTCATGGACAGAGTTTGGTCGTACATTGACCATTTTTGAAGGAGAAGTCGGTATTCTTGGATCAAAAAATTCCTTTTTCCTCCCTCCTGATGATGGACGCTATTTTCTGTCCCTTTGGTCAATTGCCTCTTCGGGAAGATCCCTTGTCGACACCCATTGGGCTCTCCGGTCGATTCCTGTTTCTCCGCCAATTCCCCTGGCTCTTCTTTCCGGCCTTGCTCTTTTTTCCCTGTCCGGTTTTTTGGGAGGGGTTTTGCTGGGCAGATCCGTTCGCGATAAACACAGAAGATTGTGACGGTGATCCTGCTCCGGATTTCCTGAAATTATCCCTTCCACAAAATCATCAAGTTTATGCCGATTTCTTGCAGACAGTCGGTTCTCCCTGTAGAATGAACACATTAGAAAAAATCCTTAATGCAAGAAGAGCGGGGTTCTTTTACGCGATCCGCTCCCTGGAGGTTTTGACACGATGGAGAAAGTAGCTTCCCCCAATGCAGGGGACCGGTCCTTATCGGATGACGAGAAACCGTTTCTGGATTCGAAAGGGAGTTCTGGCTCCAGTTTTAGGGAAAGACTGGAAGAAGCCATCGCAAAGGCTGCCAGATCTCTTCTGGATCGCCAGCATCCGGAGGGGTATTGGGTCGAACCTCTTGATGCAGATGTAACCATTCCTGCTGAGTATGTCATGTTTCAGTTTATCCTCGGGAGAAAGGATGAGGTTTTTTTCCGCGATGTAGCGGAGTACATCCTTTCGATTCAGGGTGAGGATGGGGGGTGGCCTTTATTTACAGGAGGGGCAGCTGACATCAGTGCCAGCGTCAAGGCTTATTTTGCCTTGAAGCTTTTGGGGTATTCTCCCGATCATCCGGCTCTGGCAAAAGCGCGTGCGCTCATTCTTGAAAGGGGCGGAGCCACTACTGTCAATGTTTTTACCCGGATCACCCTGGCTCTTTTTGGGCAATACGACTGGAAGGGTATTCCGGCCTTGCCTTGTGAAATGATTCTGCTGCCAAAATGGTTCCCTCTTTCGATCTATACCGTTTCCTACTGGTCAAGAACGGTCATTGTTCCCTTGCTGATCATCTATCACTATAAGCCGGTTACCCCGGTTCCTCCGGGACAGGGAATGGATGAGCTGTTTTTAAAACCGATGGAGGAGGTTCACTTTGGCTATTCCTGGGATAAAAAACTTTTTTCCTGGAAAAACCTGTTTTTTGTCCTGGATTATTTTATCCAGCACTGGAACCGCCACCCCCCTGGATTTTTAAGGAAAAGAGCTCTTGCAAGAGCTGTCGAATGGCTGATTCCCAGAATGAAAGGAGAGGGGGGCCTCGGTGCGATTTATCCGGCAATGGCCAACAGTGTCATTGCAATGAGGCTTTCAGGGTACTCGGATGATCATCCGCTTGTGAAAAGGGCTATTGCATCGATTGATGACCTTGTCTTTGCCCGGGACAACATGCAGTCCGTTCAGCCTTGCCATTCTCCGATATGGGATACTGCGCTCAGCCTTGGGGCCCTTTTTGAGGCGGGTGTTTCTGCCGATCATCCGGCAATTACCCGCGCACTTGAATGGTTTCGCAGAAAAGAAGTCAGGACTGTTGGCGACTGGTCGGTTCATGTCAAGGGTGTCGAGCCTGGTGGTTGGGCCTTTGAATTTGAAAACGATTACTACCCTGACGTTGACGATACTGCTGTTATTCTGATGGACTTTGCCAAGTGGACCAATGGATTCAAGGGATATGAAGATGTTGTGAGGAGAGCTGCCAGATGGGTTCTGGCAATGCAGTGCACGGATGGGGGCTGGGCCTCCTTTGACAAGGACAATGATCTCCTGTTTTTAAACAACATACCTTTTGCCGATCACGGGGCGCTGCTCGATCCGTCAACGGCCGATCTGACGGGGCGTGTCCTGGAGTTTTTGGGGCTGTACGGTTATCGGCCCGATTTTCCACCGGTTGCGCGGGCTCTCGATTACTTGCGTCGTGAGCAGGAAGCTGACGGTTCATGGTATGGTCGATGGGGAGTCAACTATATTTATGGCACATGGTCTGTGATTTCGGCATTGAAGGCGTTGGGGATCGATATGAAGTCATCGATGGTTCAGCGTGCAATGGGCTTTTTACTTGATCACCAGAATCCAGATGGGGGATGGGGCGAAAGCTGCCTCTCCTATTACAAAAAAGAGTCTGCAGGTGTGGGGGATTCAACTCCATCGCAAACAGCGTGGGCTCTTATTGCGCTGGTTCATGGGGAACATGCGGACAACCCAAAAGTCCGGAAGGGAGTTTCCTGGCTTCTTGAGAATATGCGACAAGATGGCCGCTGGGATGAATCACTCTATACCGGAACCGGTTTCCCCAGGGTTTTTTATCTTCGCTATAACATGTACAGAGACTATTTCCCGTTGTGGGCACTAGCCCTTTACCAGAATGTCCATTTCGAGGGGGCTTCCCGTGTTTCCGGGAAAGTAGCCGTATGGAGGAAGCAGCCCTTTGCCCCTCTCGCCTCATTTTTCTGATCACGATTCTCGTTTGTCTTCACGGCCCCTTTTGATTCTTACACCACTTGAGGAAGAGGCCCGATGTTTGATGTCAGGGCTTCTTCCTGTGCTTAAAAGGCATGGTTTATTGATTCAGCGGGAGAGGGTGGGGTCTGTTTTCTCCCCGGGGCTCTTCCGCTTGCAGGTTATCGGGATGGGGCCTCCCGATGAGGATGATGATGCGTTCTTGTCGCGCCTGAAACCAGATGATGTCGTTTTCCTGGTCGGTTTTGGGGGTGGAATTTCGAGCCGTGCCCAGAGGGGAGATGTTTTCTTTCTCTCTTCGGTCTCCACTTTTCAGGAAAAGGATGGCGAGGAATCCCGGCGTTTTTCGGAGGCATCACTGCCTGGCTCATCAATAATGGGGAGAATCTTGGGATTCCCGCTTGGGACAGGGGTCTCCCTTTTGAAAATTGCAGGAAGTCCCGAAGAAAAAAAAGAGCTTTTCCGGTTGACAGGCTCTGATGTTTGCGACATGGAAACCGGAGCATGGGAAAGAGTCATTCAGTCGAAGGGGTGCCGGTTTATTGTGGCAAGAGTCATATCTGATTCAGTTGAAGAAACATTGCCGGAGTTTTTAGGGGATCTCATCCAGAAAAACGGGAAACTGTCCCTCAGAAAACTGTTGCTTGCGCTTCTTTCACCTCAAAAGCTTCTGGCACTGGTCAAGATCGGTTACTCACAGAGAGTTGCGAGAAAAGGTCTTGCCGAGCTTGGAAGAAAAATTGGCGTCTTGTTGACGGAAGAATCAAAAGATAAAACCATGGGGGAAGTTTTTCGGGGCTTTTTTCTTGGAGTCCTGGTGATGCTCTTCCTGGGGAGTTTTTCTGTCAGCGCTTATGCGATTCCTCTCCCGCCACCTGCATCTTCGTCGGGGCCACCGGGAACCGGGCCTTTTTTGAATCCGGGCAATGCCGAAAGCTTTCCACAGTTGCCGATTGGTGTCCCATCTCCGTTTTCTTTCAGTACTCCAACTCAGAATACGGTTGTCATTCCACTTCCTGCTATCGGTGTCAGCTACAATACGGGGGTAACGGTCGGGACGATTGTTCCCATCCTTTCTGCCTTGCCCAGCGGCCGTATTACTTCAATCCTTGCACCATCCATCACCTACAATCCTTACCTGGGTACCCAGGTGGGCGCGCGTTATTACCGTTATTACAAAGGCAATCTCAAAAGATGGCATCTTATCGGGCTTCAGTCGAACTCTATCTGGAACTTTTATGAGTTTCATTACAGAGACCTTTCCATGGGAGATGGTCGATATATTCTTGATATCCGTCTGAAGGATTTCAAGAATCCCGCTGCCCGATTCTATGGCTTGGGGCCGGACTCCGCTTTTGGAAATCAGTCAAATTACACACTGTCTGAAGCCTCGGCCCATGTGACGGTGGGTGCGAATCTTGACCATCAGAAAATCCGGGCCTGGTTTATGGAGCGACTCAGGGAATATGGTGCCTCCCCCGGAGTGATTCCCGGCCTGCCCTACTCCGGGACGGTTTTCCCTAATGTCAATGGTCTTTCAAACAATCCTGTGATTATCTCCCATCGGGCGAATGTGACTTATGATACCAGGGACAACCACCTGATTCCGTCGACAGGGACCTATGCACGGGCTTTTGCAGAACTTGACCAGAACGAAACGGCCGGTGAGGTAAGTGTATTCGATCGCTTCAATGCCGAGTATAAAACATGGATACCCCAGGGGGAGAATGATCAGAATGTGCTTGCGATCAGGGGGATGGTGAACCTGATGAATGGTCCGAATATTCCCTTCTACGCACAAAGCATGCTGGGAGGCGCGTATACCCTTGAAGGGTTTGGTACTGGACGTTTCTATGATCTTGATGCGGCCCTTTTTAATGTTGAAGAGCGGATACAGGCTTTTGACATGACACTTCTCGGTGTAACCAGTTCCTGGCAAATCGCTCCGTTTTTGGGGGTAGGAGAGGTTTTTCATGATCAGAGGGAGCTTACAAATCCCTCGCTTTATGCAATCAATCCGGGCGTCGGCTTCCGGGCCCTTGTCGAGCCCAATGTGGTTGGGCGTCTTGACATGGGTTATTCCACCCAGGCGGGGGTCGTGGAGTATGTGGGAATCGGGTTCCCCTTCTGAATTTCCCTTCTCAGACGGTCTTCGGCTGCCCGGTCATTTTTTTTGATAACCTTTTGGACAGATCTTTTATTGCTGTCCAGAAGGCTGCAGGAGAGATAGGAGACGGGCGACAGAAACAGGTCAACTGTCCCCATCAGAAGTCCATCTGCGAGGAATGTTGGAAAAGAAACATCACCATAGTGCCTGAAGGTGAAAGCAGGCCGGGCAAAGATACATGTCGCAAGAGATGTTGTTGTTGTTCTCCCCAGCTTGTGCACGTCCCGTGCTGAGTTGACCATATAACGGTTAATGGAATATTTATTTGGCCGCAGCAGGGCAGAGTAACGGGTGATATGCCAGTTCTGGTTCTGGTCAAACCAGAAGAGCTCATTCCCTTTGACAAGGTGCTTTCCAAGAGAGTATCTGGGGTCTGTCCATGAAAATCCGTCTTTTTTGAGAATCGGCTCTATCTGGGCCTCTGCCTTGCGGGACGGGAAAACGGTATCGGGAAGATCAATTTGAGCTGTATCGAGGGCATTCTGTTTTTCCAGTGGAACCGGCGCCGTGTTGCATGAAGCAATAGACAGCAGAAGGGCGGAGAGGGCGAGGAACTTTTTTATGACTTTTATTGGGCCGATCAAAAAAACCTCTTCAAAAAGGAACGATTGGAATTGTATTCAAACGGAGTTGATGATGAAACGCAACGCTTATTTACTTTATCACAGGAGTTCCATCCTGAAAAAATTTAAAAACAGGGAGGACTCCTGATGGGAACAGGAAAGCGAACAGCTCTGGTGACCGGGGCGACTGGGTTTGTCGGCTCACATGTGGCGCAACTTCTGCTCGAAGAAGGATATTCGATCCGCTGTCTGGCAAGGGAAGGCAGCGATAAAAGAAATCTTCCCGGAGAGAGTGAGCATGTTTCCTGGGTTACAGGAGATCTCCTTGACCCATTGTCCCTTGTGCGGGCGCTCGACGGGATGCAGGAGCTGTACCATGTCGCGGCGGACTATAGGCTCTGGACCCCCCGCAAAGGTGAGATCATCCAAACCAATGTCGAGGGAACCAGAAATATCCTGGAAGCTTGCAGAATTTGCCGTCCGGAGAAGATTGTCTACTGTTCGAGCGTTGCGGCATTGGGGACTCGTTCAGATGGAATTCCCATTGATGAGACGATGGAAGTTGACACAAAAACGCTGATCGGGGAATATAAGCTGTCAAAGTATCTTTCCGAGCAGTTGGTGTTGTCCTACGCTGGGGGATGCGAT
>JAKAYF010000046.1 GCA_021816465.1 Nitrospirota bacterium | reverse complement strand
CGATCTCCACCAGCAGAAGATCACCGATCTGATGTCCAAGCGAATCATTGATATGCTTAAAGTGGTCCAGATCCAGGAATAAAATGGCGAATTGCTTCTGATGGCGATTGGCCATTTCCATCACCTGAGCGGCCCGTTCAGATAACAAAGCCCGATTGGGCAGATCGGTGAGAAAATCGTGAAGGGACTGGTGGGAGGTCTTCAAAGACAGCGCCTTCGCCTCGGTGATATCGTGGAAGACAATCACGCCTCCACTGACACTGCCATCCCGATTGTGAATGGGTGAGGTCGAGTCCTCTATGGCAAGCTCGACTCCATCTTTGCGGACCAGGATGCAGTCATTTCCGAGCCCTATCGTCCGGTTCTCCAAAACGGCTTTCAGGATAGGGTTACCTAACTCTTTTCCGGTCTTGCCCTCAATGATCCTGAAAACATCCTCAAGAGGTTTTCCCGAAGCGTCTTCAAGAGACCATCCCGTCAGCTTCTCTGCCACAACATTCATGTAGGTGACCTCACCCTGAGCCCCGGAAGTCAAGACTCCATCGCCAATCGAGTTCAGGGTGATCTGGGCACGTTCCTTTTCCTCGAAAAGAGACCCTTCCATTTCATGGAAAAGCATCTCTTCGGACTTTCTATCCGTGATGTCTTCGACAATCTGAACGTAACCGTTTAGCGTTTTTCCCGAAAAAAACGGAGAGATATTCATTCGGGTCCAGACAACGCTGCCGTCTTTTCTCAAAAATCTCGGTTCCGATTGAAAGGTATCCTGATTTTTTCGCTCCTCCTGCCATTCAGACAGGACCTCCGGCAAATCCTCCGGATGGATTCCTACGCTCCACAAAGCACCGATCGCCTCTTCTTCGCCGAGCCCCGATATCCTGCGATAGGCTTCATTCGAGTAGGTCCCCTTTTCGGAGGCATCGGTGACAAAAATCCCCAGCGGAGAGCCATCACTCATCGCTCGGAAACGGGCTTCACTTTTAAGCAGGTCATTCTGCATTTCCCTCAGATCGATCACCCATCGAAGGGCCCGGGGAAGCCAATGCGCATCAATATGACTTTTCAGAAAATAGTCCATTGCCCCATGCGCCAGGGCCTGATTGGCAATCGCTTCTTCGCCGATAGAGCCGATAACAAGAATCAGGGCATTTCCCGAAGCCTTGGAGACAAGATCGAACGCTTTCAGCCCTTCTCCCTCCGAAATCGACAGGTCCAGCAAAACAACCTGAATATCCCCCTTTTCCAGCCGTTTCAGCGCTTTTGGAAGGGATGAGACCCATTCGATTAAAAACTGGCCGTTTTTGATCACTGAAAGTGCATTCTGAATGACTTCCGCATCAATGGGATTGTTCTCAATGAGCAGGATGCTGGTCAGGTTGCCTGTCAAAACAGGACCTTCCCCATAGAAAATATTGTCCAGAATGGGAGAAGCATCATTGTTTTCCTGTCCGGCGGAAAGCGGTGGACGTTTCACCAACAGATCCCCCACCCATAAACAGTCTGCAGAAAGACAGCGATAGCGACGAATCGGAAAAAAGACATTTATCATCCGATCCAGAAATCGCCTCTGCACCCGACAGACCGCTCCCTTGCACTGAGGACATTGGGGGACGAATCCGTCGTCCCCGCTCCTGTCGGTTTTAAGAGGTGGCGCCTGTGGTCTGTTGCCCATCGGAAACCTTTCGTTGTTTCAAAAGAAAGAGCTTTACTCGCTCAATGATCCAATGATTTCAGTAATACTTTGGCTGGTGCTCGTTTTTGTTCACTTCTTCAAACGCCCTGATCTGATTTTCAGCCTCATCCTTTGAAAAACCATAGACTTCACGAAGCTTGTCCATCAATGAAAACCTGTTCCCTGAAATACTCGCAAGATCTTCCTCTGAAAGCTCACTCCACTGCGATTTGATCTTTTTCCGGAACTCTGCCCAGCTGCCTTCCGCGATATCCCAATTCATCAGAGCTCCTTATATTTTGATGAAACCCTTTAGAACACTTGACGACCAATCCAATCTTACAGGCCGCCATTCCCTCTCCTGAAAACAAGAAACCACGTCTCACCAGGTGGTTTTCCCAGCGTAGCGCAACCATCGGCCAGCTTCTGTGCGCTGACGCACCAATACACACAGGGCTTCCATGTATACTCTTTGAGAATTCATGAGTTCCGGGCATCTTGCGCATCAGGATCCGGCACACGGGATCCATGTTGGGGAAAGAGAGACAATCAGAAAAACGGAATTTTCCTCCTGGCACAATCTCAAAAAACACAAGGACTCAAGGATCATGCTCTATCGACGATAGAGCATCGTCTATCTCATCTATGAATCCCCAGCTTTTGTTGTAGACTGAAAGTCAGAACGATCGTCCGGAGATTGATTTTCATTTTGACGGGACAAACCTGATGTTTTATTGTCAATCAAAGACTTAAAAACAGAAGGGAACAAAAATGAGAACACTTCCAGGCACCCCCTACCCTCTTGGAGCGTCATGGGACGGAAAAGGCGTGAATTTTTCCCTGTTCTCCGAAAATGCCGAAGGGGTTGAACTATGTCTCTTCTCTTCCCCCTCCGAAAAGAAGGAGTATGTCAGGATCCCCCTGACAGAAAAAACAAACCATATCTGGCATACCTATCTTCCGGAAGCTCGTCCGGGTTGTCTTTACGGATATCGTGTTTATGGTCCTTATGATCCATTGGCAGGAAATCGCTTCAACCCCAACAAACTTCTTGTCGACCCCTATGCCAAAGGAATTGCGAGAAGAGTCTCCTGGGATGATTCCATGTTCGGATATTCATTGGGGCAACCGGAAGAAGACCTGAAGATGGATGATCGGGACAATGCGGAGTTTGCTCCTCTGGGTTCGGTCATCGACCCTTCCTACTTCTGGGCGGGAGATCGGTCTCCCAAAACATCCTGGTCAGACACAATCATCTATGAAACTCATGTCAGGGGAATGACTGTCAATCACCCTGATGTGCCGGAAAATCTTCGGGGAACCTATGCAGGACTTGCGAGCGCACCGATTATCGACTATTTTCTCTCCCTCGGAATCACTGCAGTCGAGCTTCTCCCCATACACCATCATGCCGGTGGCCAGTCTTTGTCGGCAAAAGGGCTGACCGACTACTGGGGGTACAATACCCTTTCCTATTTTGCTCCGGACAACCGATATGCCTCCGGGCCCATGTCTCCGGCAGACGAGTTCAAAATGATGGTCAGGTCTCTCCATGATGTCGGGATAGAAGTCATTCTGGATGTGGTCTACAACCACACATGCGAAGGGAATCATCTCGGACCGACCCTTTCCCTGAGAGGGATCGACAATACCTCCTACTACCGTCTTGTTGCCGACAGCCCCCGTCATTACATGGACTATACCGGAACAGGAAACACCCTGAACATGCGGCATCCCCAGGTTCTTCAGCTTCTGATGGACAGCCTCAGGTACTGGATCCTCGAGATGCATGTCGACGGATTCCGCTTTGACCTGGCAAGCACCCTTGCCCGCGAACTCCATGAAGTCGACAAGCTCAGCTCTTTTTTCGATGTCATCCAGCAAGATCCCGTTGTTTCACAGGTCAAGCTCATTGCCGAACCATGGGATGTCGGGGAAGGGGGATATCAGGTGGGGAATTTTCCTTCTTTGTGGACCGAGTGGAATGGTCCCTACAGGGACTGTATCCGGCGGTTCTGGAAGGGCGAGGGGCAACAGGTCGCGGAGTTTGCAACCCGTCTTTCGGGAAGCAGCGACCTCTATGAGCTCGAAGGAAGGAGACCTCACGCCAGCATCAATTTCATCACGGCTCATGACGGATTCACCTTGAATGACCTCGTAAGCTACAACACGAAGCATAACGAAGCCAACATGGAGGAAAACAGTGATGGCGCAGATGATAACATCAGCTGGAACTGTGGAGAAGAAGGCCCGACCCAAAATCGGGAGATTCTCTCCTTAAGGTACCGTCAGATGAGAAATTTTCTGGCAACGCTTCTCATTTCTCAAGGCGTTCCGATGATCTCGGGTGGAGACGAGTTCGGACGAACCCAAAAGGGAAACAATAATGCCTACTGTCAGGATAACGAGATTACATGGTATGACTGGAACCTTCGTCCGGAGCAAAAATCCCTTCTGGATTTTTTCCGCAAATTGCTAAAACTCCGCAAATCCTCACCTGTTCTTAAAAGGCGAAAGTTTTTTCATGGCCGCCCCATCCGGGGCTCAAAGATCAATGACATCTCCTGGTTTTCTCCGAGCGGTCAGGAGATGACGGACGAAGAATGGAATTCGGATTTTGTACGGTCGATTGGAGTCAGGCTGGCAGGAGATGCGATCAACGAAGTTGATGCCAAGGGCAACCCTCTCGTCGGGAACACCCTTCTGATGATTTTCAATGCCCACTTTGAACCCGTTCCCTTTGTCCTGCCCGCGCACAGCGCGGGAATCCAGTATTGCATGGAATTGAACACAGCGACGGATACCACTGATCCGGAAATCACTGACGGTGGAGACACCTTCATTATGGAAGGCCGCTCCATGGCCATCTTTTCCCTAAAAGAGAGACCCCATCTGGCCGTTTCAAAGAAAAAACCATGAACAGGAACCACTGGATTGGAATCATCGCAGGAATTCTGACGACAGGAGCTTTCCTTCCCCAGGTCGCCCAGATCCTGAAGACCAGAAACACCAGAAGTATTTCTCTTGCGATGTATCTCCTGTCTTCCATGGGGGTCGCGATCTGGATTTTTTATGGGCTCAAGATCAGGGCCCCGCCCATTATCATTTTCAACATCATCAACCTTGTCCTGATGTTGCTCATCATTGGAGCAAAACTCTACTGGAAGTGAGCGCAAAACATGGCTACGCGGCATCTCCACCGGAAATGCCGCCAGCCTTTTACGATGAAAATGTTTTTTCAAACTTCTCAACCGGGAGTGGCCTTCCGATAAAATACCCCTGGTAGGAGTTGCACCCCTGCGTTTCAAGAAAATTCATCTCCTCTTTCGTTTCCACCCCCTTGGCATTCACATCGAGAGAAAGCGTCTTCCCCATCTTGATGATGGCGGAAACCGTCGCCGCATCGGAAAGGCTCGTCGTGAGGCTGTGGATCAGGGATCCATCGATTTTCAGCTGGGCCAGGGGAAGTTGACGGAGATAAGTCAACGAGGAGAGTCCCGTCCCAAATCCATCGAGTGAAAAATTGATCCCCAAATCCTTTAACGATTTCATGACCGTGATTGTCGAGGCAAGATTGTTAACCGCCAGACCCTCTTTCAGATCGATCATCAGGCGAGTCGGATCGGCACCGGTGGTTCCAAGCAATTCCTTCATTTCCTGAAGGAATCCCGGATGCAAAAACTGACGGGCGCTGACATTGACCGACATCAGCATATTTTGCATGGCCGGCCTTTTTTCCCATAGCTTTATCTGTCGGCAGGCCGTCTCCAGAACCCACTTCCCGATAGGAAGAATCATCCCCGTGTCTTCGGCAAGCGCGATGAAATCATTAGGTTCAAGAAGACCAAAAACCGGATGATCCCATCTGAGAAGAGCTTCGGCCCCGATGACGTTGCCCTTCCCGTCTGCAAGCGGCTGATAGTAGACCCGGAACTGATCGAGGTCCAAAGCCTGGGACAAATAAAATTCCTTGGTCGTCCGAATATCGATTGCAACCTGCATCGTCTGGTCAAAAAACTGGACAGTATTTCCGCCAACCTTCTTGGCCTGGTAAAGGGCCAGGTCCGCCTGCTTCAAAAGCGTAACGGCTGACAGCTTGTGGGTATAGAAAAGTGTGACACCGATACTGGTTGTCAGGGGAACCTCCCTCGTCGGAAGGAAATAGGGAAGCCCCAGTGCTTCATGAAGTTTTTCAGCGACCTTCTGGGCCTGGATGGCGGCGGAGTCCGGCGTTTCCCCAAGGTCTTCCATCAGCACCACAAATTCATCGCCACCCAGCCGTGAAATCGTGCTTGAAACACGCGAAACGGTATCGGTGCTTCTCAGCGTCAACTGCATCCGTTTCGCCATTTCAACGAGTATATGATCCCCTGCCTCGTGGCCCATCGTATCGTTCAGCGTCTTGAAATGGTCCAGGTCCAGAAACAGGATGGCGCCATACCTTTTGTAGCGGGCGCTGCTGGAAAGAGCCTGGTCTATCCGGTCAAGAAGCATGCGCCGGTTGGGTAGCTGGGTGAGCGGATCGTAATAGGCCAATCGATGGATCTCGGCTGAGGCCTCCTTGTTCTGGTTGATATCGGTAAAGGTATAGATATGATGGGTCGTTTTTCCGTGCGGGTTTGTCACCGCCGAGATGGATACCCATTCCGCATAGACTTTTCCGTTCTTGTGCTGGTTCCACATCTCTCCCTGCCAGGAGAGATCCTTTTTCAGCAAAAGCTCGATTTGTTCAAAAAAGGATGAATCGTGTCGGCCGGAGTGCAGGAGTCGTGTCGTCCTGCCCAGGGCTTCTTCCCGGGAATAGCCGGTATGGTAGGTAAAAGAGCTGTTGACCCGGAGGATGCGGCCGGAAACATCGGTCACAATCATGGGGCTTTGGGACTCGAAAGCAATGGCGGCAATCCGGATCTCCTCCTCGATCCTTTTCTGATCGGAAATATCGGTCATGATGACACGCATCGCAGAATCGTCGCCATTCGGGATCCGAAGACAGGAGAGAAGGGCGTTGAATGTGGATCCGTTTTCACGAACAAGAACCAGTTCGATATTCTGCGTTCCGTCGCTTCTGAGCGCATGCAGGAAATGCTGATACCAGCGATCCCTGTCCTCAATGGAAACCAGGGGAGAAAATCTGCGTCGCAGAAGCTTTTTGCGATCGTCCCCGAGGATCATCGTTCCGGAAAGGTTGACTTCAAGGATGATTCCTTCGCGCGAGAGCGTGAGATATCCAACCGGAGCAAACTCGTAAAGATCGATGTAACGGTCCCGCGAAATTTCAAGGGCAACCTGTGCCTCGACCAACTGTTCGTTCTGGATCTCAAGCTCCACCTTGTGAACCTCGAGCTCGTGGCGTTGTTGATCCTCGGAAAACAGCTGCGTGTGTCCGGAGCCAGACACTTTTAAAAGTCTGGATTCTGCCTCGGAGCGAAGTCTGGTCTTTGTCCAGGTTGTTCTTTTCTTGGTCATGACGTCCCCTTTTCAGATTTTAAGATTTCAATGGCGAGGAGAATCAGTGGGTTACTCGGGATTTTTCTATTGATCCGTCTGGCGTTGAGCACCACGTTTCGACTTCCTATATTGGGGAAAACCGCCTCCATCACATAATTTTCAATGTTCAAATTGTAAGGAAGGATTGTTTCCAGAAGTTTCCTGAGCTCAGGAACATCCCACTGCCGATCTCCAAGATCATAGATGAGATGTCCGATCGTCTCGTCCGCCAAAACCCGGAATTCCCGGAAAAAGGAGAAGCTTGCAGAAACAACATGCAAATCCTTGTCCAGAACAACCAGCGGCTCCCGGACCGTATTGACGATATCTTCCGCCAGTTCCCGCTCTTTTTCGAGCGCTTCGCCCTCGATGCGTTTGGTAATGTCTGTAAAGGTCATGACTACCCCCTGGATCATATTCTCCATTGTCCGGTAGGGATGGATATGGACCAAGAACCATGTGTTTTCATCGGTAGCAAGCTCGCGTTCGAGCGGAAAAAGGGAGTTGATGACACTTCTGGCATCTCCAAGAAGATTTTCATTTTTCAGGTTGGATCTGATATCTGACAAGGGCCGTCCGATATCTCCCTCAAGTAGCCGGTAAACCCTGGTCGCTTCATGGGAGAAGCGCCGGATAACGAGGTCTTCATCCAGAAAGATAATCCCGATATGGACATTGTCGAGCAGGTTCTTCATATCATTTTGGATATCGATCAGCTGTTCAATTTTTTCCTGGAGTTCCGAGTTGACGGTAATCAGCTCTTCATTGACCGACTGCATCTCTTCCTTGGATGTCTCAAGCTCTTCATTGGTGGACTGCAGTTCCTCATTCGTGGACTGAAGCTCCTCGTTGGTGGACTTCATTTCCTCATTTGCAATCTGCTGTTTTTCCATCGTGATCTGAAGATTGGCTCTTGCATTGGAAAGATCTCGTTCAAGATCGAAATTCTTGCGGTGCTTTCTCTCCGGAGAACCCTCCTTCTCCGTTTCAGTTAATCTGCCGGCTTCGGAAGGATCGACTTCCATAAAAGATACAAGGAGAAACATCTGCCCCGTTTCGACATCCGGCAATGGACGCACGGTAAAGCGAAAAGGCAGATCCCCTTCAGGCTGGGGAAACAGGATCGGGCTCGTGACCGTTGGCATATCGAGCGAGGCCACGTTGTGAATGGCCGAACCAAGCTCCTGCCTGAAACTGTCTTTGGCCATATCGACAACATTCAATGACGGAGGTCCGGAGGATGGCCTCAGATAATTCCCGGTATCTCCATGGACAAAAAGGATCTCCCCCATTCGGTTGGTGACAACCGATACAGAGGCCATCGATTGAAGAAGAACCCGGCTTGTCAGTTCGGAAAAGTTAATGGATTCCGACTTTGCATCGAGGCGGGTAACCTTTGGAAAGGGAAAATCTGCATGCGGGTAACTATTTTTGATCATGGCCAGTTTGGAGACAGGAGAGGCAATCTTCTTGTAAATCTTACATTTCCGGCTGATCGGAGCAAAAAGGGAAGAATTTTTCCCCAGGCTCTCAGAAGGAGACAAAACCAGAACCCCATCTGGTTTGAGCGCGTAGTGAAGCATTAAAATCAGGCGATCCTGAAGATCCTGCTCCAGATAAATCAGAAGATTTCTGCAGGACAGGAAATCCATCCGGCTAAAGGGAGGATCCTGGATAATGTTGTGTTTTGCAAATACGACCGTATCCCTGACTTCTTTTTTGACCCGAAAAACATTGTTTTCCTTGGTGAAATACCGCTCAAGTCTTGCAGATGTCACATTTTTCGAGATGCTCTCCGGATAAACCGCAGCCCGCGCGGATTTGATCGCATCATCGTCCAGATCTGTTCCATAGACCTGAAAATTGAACTTCCTCCGGATTTTCTCGGAAACCTCCATCAACAGGATGACAATCGAGTAGACCTCCTCCCCGCTTGCTCCACCGGGAACCCATACGCGAAAAGGATATCCGTCAGGTTTATTGGCCATGAGTTCGGGAAGGACCTCGTCTGCCAGAAGGAGAAAAACCGCCGGATCCCTGAAGAAACCCGTTACGTTGATCAGGAGGCTCTGCATCAGGGAAGAAGATTCCTTGGGATTTTCGATGAGGTAGTGCTCATAAACATCAATATCATCAATGCCATTCTCGACCATTCGTCGCTCAATCCGGCGAAGAATGGTGTTTTTCTTGTACTGGGAAAAGTCATGGCCGGTCATCTGATAGACGGTCGCCAGAATTTTATTCATCCTGGCGAGTTTTTTCGGGGGAATGACTTCATCATGCGAGGCTTTTTTCTTGCCCAGGACACCGACAAGAGCCTCTCCCATTTCCTCAACTGTCATGACGGCCTTGGCATACCCCGCCTGAATGGCGCTCGTGGGCATACCATCGTATCTGGCCGTCGCGGGAAGCTGGACGAAGGAGGTCCCGCCATGTTTGAGAATTTCCCCCAACCCAAGGGTTCCGTCCGTCCCTGTCCCGGAAAGGATGATCCCCACAGCCTTCTCCTTCAGGTCTTTTGCAAGAGATGCGTAAAAGAGATTGATCGGCATGCGGTGGCCACGGGCCTCTTCCGGAGGAGAGAGCCTGAGGACTCCTCCCACGATCGTCATTTCTTTATTGGGGGGGATAATATAAATGGAGTTGGCCTTGACGGCTTCCCCATCAACGGCTTCGGAAACATTCAGTGATGTCGAGCGCTGGAGAATGCTGGAGAGAAGACTTTCATGGTCCGGAGCCAGATGGCTGATCACAACAAAAGCATTGCCGGTGTCTATGGGCAAATAAAGGAAAAACTGCTCAAGAACCTCAAGCCCTCCGGCGGAAGCACCGAGCGCAACAACCGGGACAACCGGCAGTCCAGGATTTTTCTTGTTTTTGATAGAAGCATCATTTTTTAAGATTTCAGGACCTCGCTGATTCCCATAAAAGTCAAATCGTTATCGCTTGAAAAATTCAGGAAGATACCGAAAAAGACTGTCCTGAGATCAGACGGAAGGCTTTTTCTCGGAATCGTCTCCACTCTTGACGTTTTCCCAGAAGAAAGATGACGGTGCTGACATGCTCCGCATCTTTTGGAAGGAAAAAATAACGCTCCAACATGTTGAACTGGCCACGGACACTCAAATGCCTGGAAAAAGCATCCGGAAAATGACTGCATTCCCTGAAGAGAAGTTTTCAAGAGAGTGCTGGAATCATTCTACCACATTAATCGAGAACCCATTCCGAGAATCCCTTCACCGCTGAACCGTTCCCGAAAGATGAAGACCGCTGGATTTTGACCGAAACAGCAAGGGAGCCATGTGATCATTTAATAACCTGTAAGCACTTACCTTTTATTTTTAAATCTCTCTGAAACCTTATGTTATCGTGGCCGTTTTTGTCTGTGACGGAAATCACGAATCGCACTCAATCCATCCCCTACTCCCAGATCCCGTTCAATGCATTTTATTGACGCCCCCCACGACGCATGATTACAGAAACCTGCTGGTTTGTACGGAAACGTACCGACTCCAAAAAGTTTTTGGATAATGATGATCCTGTGTCAGAAGTCGAGTGCTCTGAATCCTTGACGATGGATGATGATTGCTTCGAACGGGGAGCAGATCCCCTTCCGTTCGGAGCTTGAAAGCCTACCGGAAAAACAGGATGAATGGACCGTTCGCATTTCTTTGCCGGAAGACTGGTGGTGAAGTTGCCTTCATGCTTGGCGATTCCCCGGCTTCTCCAAAGCATCCCATTCCACCCTGGTTTCAGAGGATCCATCACTCCAGTGGAGAGCCTTCCCTGATTTCCTGATCATGAAAACAAAAATCAAATCATCACCGATCAAAAACCGAGCATCAGGAGGTCACGATGTCAATTGTTGCATGGATTGTACTTGGACTCGTTGCAGGATTTATTGCCAGCAAGATTGTTGATGGCAACGGGCAAGGGGCCTTGATCGATATCCTTCTCGGTATCGTTGGCTCAGTTGTCGGAGGTTGGCTTTTCAATACATTCGGGATGCCGGGTGTTGTCGGGTTCAACGTTTACAGCCTGTTGGTGGCGGTCATCGGAGCTTCCGTGGTCCTGGGTCTATACCACCTGTTCACACGCTCCTCCCGATCATAGGTTTGTGATGGAAATCCTTTTCAGAATGGATGAAAAATGAAAACATCAGGGCTGTTTCCCGCATCGGTCTTTCTAGTCTCTTCTCTGAGCCTTCTGGGTTGCGCATCCACTCCATCCCAGGAAGGAACGGGCGAATATTTCGACGATACCGTTATCACATCGAAAGTGAAATCGGCCATCCTAAACGACCCCAAACTGAAGGTAGGAGAAATCAACGTCAAAACCTCCAAAGGAATTGTCCGATTGAGGGGATACGTGAATTCACAGGCAAAAGTGAATGAAGCGGTCGCTGTCTCCGCCGGAATTCCTGGAGTCAAAGGGGTCCGAAACGAACTTTACATCAAGGATCCAGCACCGCTTGGCAACACGAAGCCAGCGACAAAAGAACAGGGTTATTAGGAATCATGTCCTTGTCGAATAATTAAAAATTAACAAAAACAATTTCCGGAACCTTACCGGAATGAGGGGGTGAAATGAAAAAACTTGCCTTGCTTTTATTTTCAGCACTATTGCTGACAGCCTATTCCGATTTGCCTGGCTGGGCTGAAACACCAGCAGATGAAGGAACAGGAAACTATTTTGATGATTCAGTGATTACCGCAAAAGTCAAGTCAGCCATCTTAAATGATTCGGACCTGAAGGTGAGTGATATTAGTGTCAAAACCTCAAAGGGCGTGGTCCGCTTACGCGGATATGTCACTTCGCAGGTGAAAGTGAATGAAGCGATCAAGGACTCCATTGGGGTGGCCGGTGTGAAATCCGTCAAAAATGAGTTGCAGATCAAAAACCAGTCCCATGAAAACGCCACCAAACCTTCACCGGCACAGTCTGGTTATTAGGAAGAAACCGAAAAATCAACTGGAGAGAATGTTGACCACTCCAAGATCAGGCCCGGGAACATCAAACAAGGAGAACGCTGATGGATAAAGAACACAAGAACAAAGAAGAGGACTCTTCTCTCAGCACGATCAAGATGTTGCGGGAGCGAGCCAGAAAACATATTGAGAATGGAGCGGTGACCTCCGGGTATCTTGCCAACCGGGAGTTGCTGATCAATCTTTTAAACGAAGCCCTTGCCACAGAAATGGTCTGCGTCCTTCGGTATAAACGACACTTTTTTATGGCGAGCGGGATCAATGCCGAGGCTGTTGCCCAGGAATTTGCCCAACACGCAATTGAAGAACAGAGCCATGCCGACATGATCGCTGCCCGCATTATTCAGCTCAATGGCGAACCGAATTTTAATCCGGAAGGGCTGGCGGTCCGCAGCCATGCGGAATATGTAGAGGGAAAAAACCTAGTCGACATGATTCGGGAGGATCTTGTGGCCGAACGGATTGCCATTGACAGTTATCGGGAAATGATTCTCTGGATCGCTGACAAGGACTCCACGACCCGCCGCATGCTGGAGAACATTCTGGCTGTGGAAGAAGAACATGCAGAGGACCTCGTCAGTCTGCTTGAAGTCTTTCCGAAATAGCCGGAAGTGTGCCCCAAAAATTTGGTAGCGATTGAAGCTATTTGCCAAAGTCGGTCGAGAGAGCTTCGGATCCATCATGGGGTTGTCTCTGCCCTGCCATGAATCCTGAAGGTACAGGTGATCCGATTGAAGCTGCCAAGTGAATCCAATCATTTTTTCAAGTTTCTGGACGTTCTTCTCGGAAGGTCCAGATATCTTGTTTTTGTTGCAGTCCTTTCTGTAATGGTCACCGCATTTTCCCTGTTTCTGATCGGTGCCGTTCAGGCCGTTGGAGCGTTGTATCAGTCCTGGTCCGATGTGGCAAAAGGAGTTTTTTCTTCTCACGGGATTTCAATGAGCCGGGATCTGAACATCGTCAGCACAATGCTTGAGGCGGTTGTTTTCTACCTGGTGGGGGTCGGTCTTTACAGTCTGTTTATCTCCCCTTTAAATGTCGCAGTCGCCCTTGGAATAGAATCGCTGACCGATCTTGAGAGCAAGGTTCTGAGCGTCATCATTGTTATCATGGGTGCGACATTCCTTCAGCATTTCGTTCGATGGAAAGATCCGGTCGGAACATTGGAGTTCGGGGGATCATTGGCGATCGTTGTCATTTCTCTTGTTTCACTTCAGTGGCTGGGGCACCGGGCAACCGAAACGCAGAAGGCCTATAGTCTAAAAACGCAGATCAGGGCCCAACAGGAAATGTTTCATGAAGCGACAGAGCAACATGAGGTCCGAACAGACAAAAGTGGAGAAAATCTGCCATAGGAAAAGACGCTCGGGATCCATTGGAAAACACCAATCAATTCTCCTTGACCCGATTGGATTGGGAGGATTTTGGACAAAAAAGAAATACGACCGCACCCATAAAGTGGGTCCGGGTCGGGCAGGTCATCCATCATGGAGAAAGGGCTTTCTATCTCCTGATGCCGACACAATACGACCTTGAATTGCCGGACGATCAGGAATTGGAAAAACGTTTTCAGATTGTCAAAGATCAAAATCAGCCGCTCAATAAGAGTTGCTGTATTTTGTTTCCAACAGGCGGTCACATTCCGTCTTGACAACGGCATAACACTCACAGACTCTTTTTTCGAGTCCCACACGGTCAATCACCGTTATTCGACCACGGTGATAGGAGATTAACCCCGCCTTCTGTATTTTTCCCGCCGCTTCAGTAACGCTCTCACGTCTGACTCCCAACATGTTGGCGATCAGTTCCTGAGTCATGGTCAGCTCATTTGACGGCAAACGGTCAAGACTTAACAATAGCCACCGGCAAAACTGCTGGTCGAGTGAATGATGTCTGTTGCATACGGCGGTCTGGGCCATTTGCGTCAAAAGTGACTGGGTGTATCTCAGCAACTGTTTCTGCATGGGACCGCCCCGGGTGAACTCCTCGACCAGAAGGGCGCTCTTGATCCGGTAGGATCCCCCCCCACTTTGCACGACGGCACGACTTGACGTTGTCTCACCTCCCATGATCAATGAGACCCCAATGAATCCCTCATTTCCGACCAGGGCAATTTCGGCTGAATCACCGTCTTCCATGACATACAAAAGCGAAACAATACCATTGGAAGGGAAATAGACGTACTTCATTGGAAGATTTGGTTCGTACAGCACATCTCCAAGCTTCATCTGGATAAAATCAAGAGATGGAATCAGTCTTAAAGACTCACTATCTGTAAGCATGGACAACAAATGATTTTCTAAAACCTTTTGATCTGGCGACAGCATGGTCCCTCCTTCATCTTAAAACCATTGGCAATAAAGCGGAATCGAGTAGGATAGGGAGTACCATCTTGGTTTAATCTGATTAATCTACCACCAAACAAATCATATGTCAAAAGTTATTTTAAAAAACAAAAAACATAAGCATAAATTTATCTTAAATTAAATTTAATATATAATAAAAATACTTACAAACACATAAAAACAAAAAATAAAAACGGAATCAAGAATATTTTCTTAAAAAAAGAAAAACTCCTGAAAAAACAAAAGGATCAACTTTATGAACTCTCCCGCCACTAAGCGGACGCTGTAGGAGGGGTTTAGAT
>JAKAYF010000045.1 GCA_021816465.1 Nitrospirota bacterium | reverse complement strand
CTTCCACTAAAACAGCGAGCAGCACCGGTTCTTCCTCCTCGGCTTCAACACCGGTGACGACTGCCTCCAGCTCGCCATCCACTTCCACTAAAACAGCGAGCAGCACCGGTTCTTCCAGCTCGACTTCAACACCGGTGACAACTGCCTCCACCGGGTCTTCATCAACCACCGCAATTGCAACAGACATTAAAAACGATAAGAAGTCAATCCATCTTCTTGTCGCTGAAATCTCAAAAGACCATCAAATGCTTCGGGCTGATAGGAACAAGTTTTATGAATCACTCGAAGGATCTGAAGATGGTTCTAGCAAAACATCAGCGCTGAAATCAGCCATCAAGAATTTACGGGCAAAAATCGGTAGTGCAGTCAAGTCATTGAAAGTTGCCCGCATAGACCTCAGAAAGGATGAGTCTCATCACATTTCCAGCGCTTCCACGCTTCATGGCCCTTCAACCTCTGGCTCAGTAACTCCAGGGGCACATCCAAGCGTTCACCCGGTTGTTCATCCGGTGGACAAGAAGTAGCCTGTTTCGAGAAAGCAATGAAGGAGGAGTGTTTCCACTCCTCCTTTTTTATCAATCGAGCAACAGTCGTGAAAACTCACTAGCTATATTTAAAATATAAAAAATTTTCATTTCGCATAACGGAACCAGAAATCTTCTCAATCCCGGCAATTCGAAGCTCCCTCAAGAGATTTTTATATAAAAATGTTTATTCTAGGCAGGATAAAGCTGATCGGCATAAAAATAATGCAAACAAAGTTCAGGAAAAAAATAGAAAAGCTACTGCTCTCCTTAGTGCTTACTCTTTCTCTCTCACAAGTATTATTTGCCGAAGAGAAAGCAGGAGAGGCAAACACATCAGATGCCACTTCGCAACCAGCGGATCTTTCCAACAAAAATCAAAAAAAACAAAAAGAGATCGAAAAACTGATCCGGGAAAAGCGATATCCACAAGCCTATCAACTAGCCCTCATCTTAGAAAAAAAGAATCCCAATGACTTAAACGCCATTTATCTTCTTGCTTATATCGAAAAAAAGGTCCATTTCCTCCGTAAGGGTCTTGTTACTTTAGAAAAGGGGCTAAGGATAGATCCTGAAAACGTTGACCTATCGATCCTTAAAGCAGAAATCCTGATAAAACAAGGACACACTGAACAAGCCAGACAGATTCTAGAACATTTTCAGAAGTCCTATCCCAAAAACAAGATAATCCAAAAGGATCTTCTTGAAACATATTTTCCAGACGGCTACCAATCAAACGTACCACCAATGGATCAACATCTCTTTTCATTAGGTCTGATCCAGACCCCTTTTGCCCCCGATGACTTTCTTGTTTCCAGCCTGCCAAGCTGGAGTCTAGATTTCTCAGCACTGGGGGTTAATTACTCAGGAGGTGCTGTTTTTCTTGGTGATACAAAAGTGGAATCCCCCATGGCAATGGGTCTCCGATTCATTGCAGGGAGAACTGAATATCTGGGATTTTCCACCCAGGGGAACGGAACAAATAGCTGGACATATGCAGGACTTGATCTCCCCATCAATAACCATACCGATATCCAGGTAGATGCTGGCGATACATCCCTTGGAAGAGCTGGGGTGTACGGTCACCTATTCTATAACCCTGGGATCTTTACACTAGACATACAAGGTGTAAACAACATGATTTGGGGAGACTTCGGACAAGCAATCCAGATGAACGGCAACGAAAGTGGTATCACTGTCTATGGAAGCCTTCAACTCAGCAAACGCCTCTCTCTGGGAGCCAACTATTGGTACTACGACTACACACTTAATAATGGGGTCTTACCTTACGGCAATCTTCATAACTCTTTTTTGTATATGGACTACCAGCTCACATCAGATCCAGCCATTGATGTTCTCTTTGGATACGACGACTGGACCGTCATGGCAAACTCAGCCGCTGTAGCGGCTCTTGTTCCTGAAATCATGCGACAACAATACTTGCTCGTGGCACTCAATGGGACAAAACAGTATCCAAATGGACTGATGCTAAATGGACAAATTGGAGGATATAACGATTTCTATAACCATATAAGCTCATTTGAAGGCACCGCAGGAATCAGATATCCCGTTTCAATGCACTGGTCACTTTACGGGAATGCCGTTTATTTCGATGAATCCACACTCTATTCCGGACCTTCAGAAGAACTGATGGTCGGAATCAACTTCTTATTTTGAGAAAGGATTTCGATAATGCTTCAAAAAATATCTCGCCAAAAAAACAGAATAGCAACCTTACTCTTTTTGATTGGAATACTCGTTTTTGGCGGATGCGGAACAACTCCTTACAGGAATACGGAACCAATCGAACACCTGTCCATTTTGCTCCTTCCATTCAAGAACCTGACATCAACACCTGATGCTGGCAAGACAATCTCTGCTCTTTTTGTTTCTTCTATAACTCTTCACCATGCCATGTACCTGTCTTCCGCCAGCTATGAGACCATGCAAGATGTTGCCCGAATGGCTGAAAGCGGGACTCTGCCTAAAACAGTTCTGGATACTCTCTCAAAAGAGCATATTGATGCAGTCCTCTTTGGAAATGTAACCGAATATGAGTACCGATCAGGACTCTCAACAGAACCTGTTGTCGGCTTTACATGGAAGATGATTTCAACAAAAACAGGCAGAACCATCTGGACCGGTGCAGTCAGCCAAATAGATACTTGCTTCTGGCTCTGTCACGATACACTATCCGAGTTTGGGAAAGAGCTGGTTGATAAAGAGATAGAGAAGAGATTATCCATTGATTACCAATATCAATCCCGGCAGGATTACTTCAACGATTCCAACTAAAAAAAGCTAACCTCATCAGACGTATCGGGACTCATTCTGTACTGCATTCCAGGAAGAAGGTTCTCTTCCATTAAAGATCGCCTTCTGATGAGTGAATATCCGATTTTAAAACCTCATCTCATATTGAGATGAGGTTTTTTGACTTTCATTCGTTTTTTTCGTAGGATTCTCAGATCAGCAGTTTCCGTTATTGCCGAAGTGGTGAAATGGTAGACACGCTAGGTTCAGGGTCTAGTGGGGGCAACCCCGTGCGGGTTCGAGTCCCGCCTTCGGCACCATCAAAATCCATTCCAGTTTTTTCTACACCGATTTTTTCCGCCATCACTATTTTTCCGTCAAAAAAACATCCTCCCAAAAGCCGCTTGTCTGCCAAGAGCCTCCGGAAAGGATGTCATTGATACGGAATCAGGACATTTGGCTTAAAAGAATGTGAACCCAACAACAATGGGTATATAGGACATGGGACCCATTGATCCCTGGGACGTCGACATGATCGGGCCAGCAATGTATGTATATCGCCCTTCAACATACACGGGCCCGAAACTCACACCTACCCCGGCATCCCAGGTAAAGTTTCCGCCAGAAGTTCCCAATCCTGTACTTTCGTTATACCCGGCATCTCCTGCAATATAAACAGTAAAAGGCAAAAGGCTAAAAAGATCCATCTGCACTCCACCTGTTATAGGGAGAATATTAAAAACAGGGGTGCCGGAGAAATGGATATAATTGGCTTGTGCTCGAAGAGACAATGGGCCGGGGAGATTCAGCTCGACCATTGCTCCTCCACCCAACCCCAAACCACTATAAGTATCTGTTGTTCCCAGAACCGAACTCTGCCCGGAAAAAACATCAACTCCGATCCCCTGGACTGAAAGGCTGACCGGAAGAATGGCTCCCTCCGCCTTACCTGGGGCTGATAGAGAAGAAAGAGCAATAGCAATACCAACGACTGCAAACAAACACTTCACTAAAAAGGAATTTTTTTCAGACCTTCTACACATAGCCCCCCCTCCTGAACTCGTCATGCGGTCAATTATCAAAGATACTGAACATTCCACTTTATTTTGAAAACTCTTATTAGCAGATGATCCAAAGATAAGACCTTTTGCACAAAGAGTCAAAAAACCTCTCGCATCAGAACTTCCCACATCTACTACAGGGCGCGAATCATATATAAACAGAGCAAATACCAAAGCAATCGCCAGAAAAGGGCGAAAATATTTCACTGAAAAAAAAGGATTCGCAAAAAATGTAAAACCCCGCTCCTACTTCAGATCAAGGAAATCACCCAAGACTATTGATGAGGGACTCCCCCAATGTGAGAGAGGTTGGTTCTCATGAGTCACGGAGGAAACCACAGAAATATAAACCCGTGAGCCCTCATCACAACCATGACGAACACCCGATCTCCTGCCATCAAGGGGGGACTTGCCCTGCTTCAGGCATACTACCCTGCAATCTCCCTCAAAAGAGGGCTTAAAACGCCAAAAAGACCATCCTTTTTCTGAGACTTCTCTCAAAAACGAAGACTGGTGTTTTTGTCACCCGATGTTGATCATAGGTATAACTGGATTGGGAAGACCGGAAGATTGAACCACTTAACGACTTGAGGGATATGGTGGCGGCGGAGGGACTCGAACCCCCGACCGAGTGATTATGATTCACCTGCTCTACCGTCTGAGCTACACCGCCAAGAAACGATCCGCACATCATACAGGATATATTTTTCAAAAATCAACAGCTAAGAACACTCAGAACCAATACGGAGTCAATCTTCGGTATCGTTTTGGCCTGTCGGAGCAGGTTTCCTGAACAGACGGTTTCGTCCATACTTTTTAGCCTGATACATTGCCCAGTCAGCATGTGTTAGCAGATCTGTCGTATCCTTGCCATCATGCGGATACAATGCCAACCCTGCACTTGCAGTGACATAGAGATAGTCATCACCCCATGCAAACGGTTTGGAAACCTCTTCCAAAAGCTGGTCACCAAGTTTCTCTATCTCATTTTCGTCAAGAATATTTGAAAACAGGATGATAAATTCATCCCCACCAATCCGGCAGACAGTGTCAGATTCGCGGATCGAACGCTCCAGGCGAAGAGCAATTTCCTTCAAGAGTTCATCACCCGCATGATGCCCATACTGGTCATTGACCGGCTTGAAATCATCAAGATCCAGGTAACAAATGCCGATGGAGGAGTCCAATCGTTTTGCCCCTCGCAAAGCCTGATCAAGACGATCATGAAAAAGCATTCGATTCGGAAGCCCCGTCAATGGATCATGAAAGGCCAGACGTCTCATCCGGTCTTCCTCCTCACGTTGGGCGGTAATATCTGAAAGGAATCCGATGAAATGGGTCAGTGACCCCTCTTTCGACCTGATTCCAACGACGGAAAGGCGATGGAGTCTGATTTGCCCATTTTGACGTCTGTTCCAGACCTCTCCTTCCCATTTGCAGGAGGATGAAATCGTCTTGAAGATTTTTCGAAAAAGATTGCGATCATGAGAACCCGAATGGATGACCCTGACATTTTCCCCGATAATATCCTCAGGCAAAAATCCGGTCATTTCATGAAAACTTTTATTCGCCATGAGAACTTTGCCGTGATAGTCAGTGATCAGGACACCTTCTATCGCCTCTCTAAAAACAGTTGAGGACAGAAGCAGATTCTCCCGATGATCGAGACTGTCGATACAGTAGGAAATGCTCTCCGACATCGATGTCAGCAGAGAAAGAACCTCCGATTGGAAATAGCCGACCTTGTCTGATAACACGATCAGTGTTCCGATCACTTCTCCCCTTTTTTTTAAAGGGAAAGACGCCACCGATCGAACATTGGCATATCTGGCTCTCTCTTTCCATTGTCCAGTATTCGGGTGGGCAAGAAAGTCGTTGATGAAGACCGGCCTTCCCGTTCGGACAGACTCTCCGACAGTCCCTATTCCCGCTGGAGATTCCGGATCAGAAGAGAGTTCAAGAACATCCAGCATTTTTTTGATAACAGGATCAGGACATGCAGTAGTCCTGATATGAAGCTGTCGGGTCTCCCGATCGAGATCCGCAACCATTGCGGCAACAAATCCTCCGTAGGAAACCCCAATCTCACAGACCTTGACCAGAAGCGAGTTCAATTCCTTCTGTTGCAGTAAACTCTGATGAACCAATGCGGAGCCAGCATAAAGCTCTTTTAATGACAGGAGCCGCTGTTCCAGATATTTCCGATCGGTAATCTCGATCATGACGCCAATAACACCAACAATCTCACCATTACTATTTTTAAATGGTGTGGCAATAAGATCACAGAAAATTTCCTTCCGGTCTTTTCTAATGAAACGTTTTTCAAACCGGTAGGAGTCGATTTCCCCCTTTATCAAGGCATTGAGGGAATCGTAGCTCTTTTCAGCGTCATCCGGGCAGGAAACATCCCGGATGCTCTTCGTCAGAAGCTCTTCCTTTGCATACCCAAGCATCTGCGCCCAGGCATCGTTAATACGCCAGTAGAAACCTGCCGAATCAACGACACCGATTCCAATCCCGGTCCATTTAAAAACAGACTCGAAAAAATCTTTGTTCAATGGATCAAACCCATCCATTGGATCTTGACTCATGAAACACTCCCGTCATCCCAACAACAATAAAAATGCAAGAGAATTTCTCCAACAATGCAGATAAGGAGCAGGAATCTTGATACGAAAAGATGGGAAAAGATGCCAGAAAGGAATTAATAAACTTCTATCATGAAAAGGACTCACTAACTGCTACAAATTTGTAAGGATAGGACAGGATTCTATTTTGCCACAAAAAAAAGCTGTTTCAAAACTATTTAAAAATATTATAAATGCAAAAAACATCAATCTTATAAGAAAAGATACAGCAATCAATCACAAGAACATCACTATTTGTCCTCGGATTAATCACAAAATAATGACAAAATCAGCTCTTAAGCTGGGACAGATAACCTGCAAGCTCCTTGGAAACGGCCTCCCATACCCATACACCCTTTCTCTTTCCGGTGAAAATCATCGAAAGGTATGCTGGCGTCACACCAATTTTTTTAGCAAGATCCCCCAATGTCCAGTCCCGCAACAAAAGAGCCAGCCTGATTTGCTTGACCGTTAATATGTCCAATCTTATAATCCCCTAATTTTCTTTTATTTCACAATATATTCCATAATTACATAATGGGAAAATAATATACCAAATGGGCATAATTTTCAACCATCACTCCTCCGGTATCGCCCAAAGGATCCGCTTTTTGCGTGGCGCTCTTTCACAGGCGGCGTTCGCTAACCGTCTGGGGATTTCACAAACAGATATTTCCCGTTACGAATCCAGCAGCAGAATCCCTCCGATGTCTCTCTTAATAAGCATTGCAAAAGAATTTCGTGTCTCTCTGGACTGGCTTGTATTCGGAAACCATGATCAATCAACCCAGACAATTGTCAGCGAACCGTCGCTCCAGACCGATGAAGACAGACAACTCATGGTTCTTATCCGAAAACTCGACAGAAAGGACAGAACGCTGATCAGCGAACTGGCAAGAAGGCTTGCTGACTCAACCCGCCATTCCTCCGATTGACCCCTCACAGATCAAGAACCTCAAGACCAGCCTTTCTTTCCTTCATGATTTTTTTTCAAACATCCAGGAGACATCGCCCAGAGCAAAACTGGCTGTTGCCCTCCCTCCCGGCCCTCTTTCCAGCGAAGCCAGTAAAAAGCACCTGTCTCAACGGCCAAGGGAAACTCTTCCCCGGTCAGGATCAAAGAGACAAGACGCCCCATTGCTGGCTGATGACCAACAACCACCGTCGTGGACGGGAGGTTTGGCCATTGAAGCCAATCCCGGATCTGTCTTGCAGAACTCTGGTACAAAATGTCCACGATCTCAAGCTCTCTGCCAAGACATCTGGCGGTCTGAAGGGTCCTGATGGAAGGACTGGCAAAAATCCGTGAAGATGGCTCAAGGCGCTTGTCCAGCCATCTTGCAGCTTTTTTTGCCTGACGCCACCCTTTATCCGTCAGGGAACGATCAAGGTCCCTCATCGAAACCCCGATACCACCAAGAGCCATAGATAGATCTTCCGCCTGTGCGTGTCGCCAGAGAATGAGATCCATCAAACGTTCCTTTCCAGAGAGATGTTCCATGAAAATCTGACATAGGTTGATTGACAGAAACCGGGCAAAAGAAGCTGGGCAAGAAAAGAATCCGGGGCGCCCTCCTTCATAAGGGAAGAGCCCCCCTGATGGTCAGGCTGGATTATGTCTGGGAAGATTCTCTGGAGACAGGTTGCATAAAAACGGGTACAAAGCATCTTTTTGTGAAATTGTTGGCGTTTCTCCTGGCCACTTGATCGCAATATCCGGATCGCTCCAGAGGATGCCCCCCTCATCGGATGGATCATAAAGTTCCGTACACTTGTAAACAAGTTCCGTATTATCGGAAAGGGAATAAAATCCATGAGCAAAACCTTCAGGAATATACAAAAATTCCGGGGATTCTGCGGTGAGAACTTGTCCATACCATCGACCAAAGGTCGCAGACCCCTGACGTATGTCCACCGCCACATCAAAGAGGGACCCGGCAACAACCCGGACAAGCTTTCCCTGCTGGCGAGTCTTTTGAAAATGAAGCCCTCTCAGGATCCCCTTTCCTGAACGGGAATGGTTGTCCTGCAAAAAAATTTCCGGAAGTCCCAGTGCCTTGAACTTCCCGGCATGGTATGTCTCCATGAAAAATCCCCGGTCATCCCTGAACAGGTCAGGGATGACCCGAAGAACCCCCGGAAGTGTGGTCTCTATCACTTTCATGAAAAATGATCCTCCTCTGCCAATGAGATAAGATACTGTCCGTAACCGTTCTTGGACATGGAACGACCGATCCTCATAATGTCTTCCCGGGATATGTACCCCATCCTGTAGGCAACTTCTTCCGGACACGCCACTTTCAGCCCCTGACGATTTTCAATCGCGGCGATAAAGTTTGAGGCTTCAAGAAGAGCCTCATGGGTTCCGGTATCAAGCCAGGCAGTACCTCTTCCCAATCGCTCGACGCGGAGAGAGCCTTTTGCTAGGTAAAGGCGGTTCAAGTCGGTAATCTCAAGCTCTCCTCTCTCCGAAGGAACAAGCGATCTTGCATACTCGGAAACCATTCCATCATAAAAATAGAGTCCGGGAACAGCAAATCGGGACGGAGGATCCTTCGGCTTTTCCAGGATCCCGAGGACATTTCCTTCGGAATCGAAAGACAAAACGCCATATCGCTCGGGATCCTTGACCATATAACCGAAAATCAGCGCTCCGGTTTCAAGATGTGCCGACTTTTGCAACACTTCAGACAAACCATGACCGAAAAAGATATTGTCTCCCAGGACAAGGGCAACTGGCTCCTTCCTAATGAATGTCTCTCCGATCAGGAAAGCCTGGGCAAGCCCGGCAGGCGTCGGCTGAACCTCGTAGGAAAAGGAAAGCCCAAGCGTGGAGCCATCCCCGAGGAGAGCCTTGAAAAGCGGAAGATCCGATGGCGTAGAAATAATCAGAATCTCGCGAATTCCTGAAAGCATCAGTGTGACAAGAGGGTAATAGATCATGGGCTTGTCATAAACAGGCATCAGCTGCTTGCTCACGACATGAGTCAAAGGGTGGAGTCGAGTTCCAGCACCGCCAGCCAAAATAATCCCTCTCATTTTCCCCCCGTTTTCAAATCGGCCAAAACGCCTAACCTTTCACCCGAGTAGGTCCTGGAACGGATATCTTTCCACCACGCCTCATTTGTCAGATACCACCTTACGGTTTCACCGATCGCTGACTCAAACGAAAACTCCGGAGACCAGGAAAGCTCTCTTTTCAGCCGGCTTGCATCCATGGCATAGCGCCGGTCATGCCCCGGACGATCTGTCACAAGTTTGACCTGCTCCATATAGGAACGGCCGTCTGGCCTTGGTCTTTCCTGATCCAGAATAGCCAGGATTGTATCAATCACCTTCCGGTTTGTCCTTTCGCTGTTCCCACCGATATTGTAGGTTTCACCAAGAGATCCCGCCTCATGGATGCGTCTGATCGCACGAACATGATCCCCGACATAAAGCCAGTCCCTGACATTGAGACCGTCCCCATACAGGGGGATTTCTTTACCTTCAATCGCCGCCAGGATAACCGTGGGAATCAATTTCTCCGGAAATTGCCATGGTCCAAAATTATTGGAACAGTTTGTTGTGATAACCGGCAGTCCATAGGTATGAAAATAGGCTCTTGCAAGGTGATCTGATGCCGCCTTTGACGCGGCATAAGGTGAATTTGGCGCATAGGGGGTTTTCTCGGTAAAGGGGGGATCGGCCGGCCCAAGACTTCCAAAAACCTCATCGGTTGAAACATGGATGAACCGAAATCCTTTCCGGTCTGACGGGGAAGACACTGAAAGATATTTCCGGACTTCGTCAAGAAGGACAAACGTTCCTTCCACATTGGTCTTTAAAAAGATCCCGGGGTGATCGATGGACCTGTCCACATGAGATTCTGCCGCGAAATGGAAGATCGCCGTTGGCTTAAACGATAATAAAAGGCTTTTGACCAATGAAGGATCAGAGATGTCACCCCGGACAAATTCATGGTCCGGGTCGTGATCAAGCGCAGCAAGATTAGCCCGATTGCCGGCATAGGTCAGAAGATCGAGCGTCATCACTTTGGCCAGATTGTTTTTCCGGGCTTCCAGTACAAAATTTGACCCAATAAAGCCCGCACCACCTGTTACAAGCCACCGTTTTGACATTTACCATCCTTTTTAAAATTCGGGCCAATGCACTCAAAAAGAATTTTTGATATCATAGCTACTCATTTCATCTATTGAAACCCCGTGCACCAAAACAGGAGCCATGACAACAATGGGACGAACTCTTTTAGAAAAAATCTGGGATGATCACGTCGTAAGCGAATCGGACGGATCAACACTTCTATACATAGACCGGCAGCTGGTTCACGAAGTCACCAGCCCGCAGGCTTTTGAGGGACTTAAGCTCGCAGGGCGAGTCGTTCATCGCCCAACAGCAACACTTGCTGTCCCAGACCATAATGTTCCGACAACCGGGCGCAAAAATGGGATAGAAGATCCCATCAGCGCACTTCAGGTCGAGACCCTGACAAAAAATGCAAGAGAGTACTCCGTCCCCATCTTTACGATGGACGACATCCGTCAGGGAATTGTTCATGTGATTGCGCCGGAGCAGGGATTTACCCTTCCGGGAATGACCATTGTCTGCGGTGACAGCCACACGGCAACGCATGGAGCATTCGGGGCCCTTGCCTTCGGAGTGGGAACATCGGAAGTGGAACATGTCATGGCCACACAAACGCTCATCCAGAAAAAGCCCAAGTCCTTCCTGATCAGGGTCAATGGGCACCTTCCCAAAGGAAGCACATCAAAAGACCTGATCCTTTACATCATCGGCCAGATCGGAACTGATGGAGGAACCGGCTACGTTCTTGAGTTTTCAGGAGACGCAGTCAGGGCCCTTTCCATGGAAGGAAGAATGACCCTCTGCAACATGGCCATCGAAGCCGGTGCCAGAGCCGGGATGATTGCTCCGGATGATGTTACTTTTTCCTATATCAAGGGTCGTCCCATGGCACCCAAGGGTGAGCTCTGGGAAAAGGCGATTTCCTCATGGAAAACGTTGCATTCTGACCCTGACGCAAAGTTTGACCGGGTTCTTGAAATCGATGCCACCAGAATCGAACCACAGGTCACTTGGGGAACGAATCCGGGAATGGTTCTTTCGGTCACGGGGTCGATACCGTCTCCAGAGAGCTTCAAGGATGAAGTCTCGAAAGAAAATGCCAGGAATGCCCTCAAGTACATGGGGCTGGAACCTGGAACACCATTGAGCGCGATCCCCATCGACCGGGTTTTCATCGGTTCCTGTACAAATGGAAGGATCGAGGATCTGAGGGCGGCAGCTGGCGTTATAAAAGGACATAAGGTTTCCCCAAAAGTCCATGCCATGGTTGTGCCTGGCTCTGGGCTCGTCAGCCAGCAAGCAGAAAAGGAAGGTCTGGACAGGATTTTTATCGATGCGGGATTTGAATGGCGTGAACCAGGGTGCTCCATGTGCCTGGGAATGAATCCTGACCAGCTCCTGCCCGGAGAACGATGTGCATCCACCTCGAACAGAAACTTTGAAGGGAGACAGGGAAAAGGGGGAAGAACCCACCTTGTCAGCCCTGAAATGGCAGCAGCTGCAGCCATTTCAGGCCACTTTGTCGACATTCGAAACTGGAACTGAAAATAAGGAAAAATACAAGATGGAAGCATTTAAAACACTCAAGTCTATCGTCATTCCTGTCGATCGCGCGAATGTAGATACAGATGCGATTATTCCCAAGCAATTTCTCAAAACCATCCACAGGACAGGTCTTGGAAAAAGCCTTTTTTATGACTGGAGATACCTTTCTGATGGAGTGACGCCAAACCCCGACTTTGTCGTGAATCAGCCGCGCTACAAAGGTGGCAGGATTCTCCTCTCGAGAGAAAACTTTGGATCAGGGAGCTCCAGGGAGCACGCCCCCTGGGCGCTTCTGGATTTTGGCATAAAGGCCATTATCGCACCCTCCTTTGCTGATATTTTCTATAATAACTGCTTCAAGAACGGGATCCTCCCCATCCGGATGGACCGGACGATTGTCGACGGAATGTTCAAAGACGTCGACCGAACGCCCGGATACCAGGTTGAGGTCAACCTTGAGTCTCAAACGATTCTCCTTCCCGATGGAAAAAAACTTCCGTTTGAAATCGACTCCTTCCTCAAGAAATGCCTCATCGAAGGACTCGACGATATCAGCCTGACCCTTGAGAAAAAGGCTCTGATCACCGACTACGAAAATCGGAGACGAAAAGATGCCCCGTGGCTTTTCCCCGACATGACTGCATGAACGAAACAAAGGACAGAAAATCCCTTTTTGTGTTGCTTGGGCTGGCAACGATTCTGGCATACTGGGTCATCGCACCCTATCTGGAACCGCTTGTCTGGGGGGCGATTATGGCATTCGCCCTCTCCCCCATCCAGCGCTTCATCAAAAAATGGATCTCAAGCTCCTTTATGGCAGCATTGCTGACGGTCTTCCTGTTCTGCCTCCTGGTTCTTCTACCACTGACACTTCTGGCTGTTCCCATCGGTCAGGAGATTTTCCTTGAGACACTTTCTCTCAGGGATTTTCTCCAAAACCCGTCGGCAACACTCCCCTCATGGCTGATAAAACTTCCATTTATTGGCCACAAGATCTCCCTTCTGACCACCGGGTTACGGACAAACACCCAGATGCTGACTGGCGTCACGGGAAAACTTGAATCCCACCTCATGGAAATCGGCAACCAGTTTCTCTCCATTGCTTCAAGTTTGGGACATTGGCTGATCAAGCTTCTCATCATGCTCCTCGGAACATTTGCTTTTCTTTTTCATGGCCAAAATATCTGGGAACAAATCAGCCGGTTGTCCGACTCCGCAGCCGGAGAAAATCTGACAAGGCCCTTGGGTGTTATCCCGCCAACAACCAAGGGGATCATCTATGGGCTTTTTTTTACATCCCTTGCTCAAGCCCTCTTGGCCGCACCGGCCCTTAAGATTGCTGGGGTTCCCAACATTCTGCTTCTCTCGACCGCCATTTTTATCGCCTCTCTGTTTCCGGTGGGAGCAACCATCATCTGGCTTCCGGCCACCATCTACCTTCTGGCAACAGGACACCCCATCACTGCAGTTGTCTTCGCATCATGGAACATGTTGGTATCGGGAGGCATGGAACACTTCGTCAAACCCATGTTTATAGGAAGAACCTCCCACATCCCTTTTCTCATGATCTTGCTGGGAGTTCTCGGAGGACTTGAGACATTTGGCTTGATTGGTCTTTTCATTGGCCCAATCATCCTGTCAGTCTTTCTGGAAGTATGGCGTCACATGCTCCCGCCTCAATCAGAAGCCCATTGATCTAAAGCGATACAAAAAACTGCCCGCAGAAAACCCAGTTCTTATGCTCAATGCACCACTTGAAATGCAATGGGTGGCATGCTTAACCCTTTTTCTGAACCCGCATACTCCCACATGGATACTGTCGTTGGCATATCACTATACCCAGCTCAGGGAATCAAACGACAATACTGCAGACAATCATGAAGACGGATCGAAAAAATAATTGCCTCTATTCCCCGCCCAGCGAAAAATGAGTCTTGATGCCCTGAACATCCGAAAAACCCTGATTCACCCGGACCAGGATGCGCTCTCAATCTTTTTGGGAGCACAGAAATGAGTAGTGTTCGATCAGAAACGACAAGAGTCGTATCAAAAACGCTCAATTCACTCTTGTCGTTAACAGGAATTCGCTCTGTCGGATATTGGTATGATGAAGCAGAAAACCTCTCTCTGACTCATCATCTTGAAAGCTGAGGAATCATGAACTGCAAACCGGACAAATCGACTTGCTACAAACATTCTCCCAATAGGCAATTGACAAAACAGGCTACTTCCGGCAGAATACCCCTCGAGCCGCTAGCTCATTCGGTAGAGCATCGCCCTTTTAAGGCGAGTGTGCTGGGATCGAAACCCAGGCGGCTCACCATTGGTCTCAAAACTTTCGGGAATTTCTCGTTCTTCCCTCAGCACTCACCAGCTTTTCCATCCTCCTGATCGCCTTATTCTTCCCCGGTCTCCTGAAATACCCAAAAAATGATTTGGCCCCCGATATGTGCATCAAACGATCATGAACATAGTCTCGCTGAACGAGATCACTCATTCTTGTCGATGGAGACCCTCCCCCTTTTCTCCAAAGATTTTATCCGTGTGAAAGCGTACAGAACAAACTCCCCAAGAATTGTAATCTAGGTCCGAGCTTATTATTTGGCTCTAACACCTGATCATCACATCCAACAAAGGAGTCTTCCCATGATTACTGAAACAGAAAAAGACAAATCCAAAATGAAACCGCAAGAACATCACAAGGAAGCAGCCGAACATCACGAAGAAGCGGCAAAACATCACAAGGAAGCAAGCAAGATGTATGAAAGCGGCGATCATAAGAGTGCTGCACATCATGCACACTCAGCATCCGGACACTCCAATGCTGCAGAAGAGCACGAAAACGAAGCGAGCAGAAAACACGCTGCCACATTCGGTACCAAAAAGTAAGGGAATACTTCCCTGAAAAGAAATTCAGGGCCTATCCATCGGGAAACCCCGCTGGATAGGCTTCCTTGAACACCCCCGAACCCATCCGCTGAAGTTCTTTTCCGCACACCCGGACAGAACATCTCTCGTGACAGGCGAAGAGAGTTACTCCATCAGATCACCTGGAAAAGGCCCGCAAAAACCAGAAGAAACCATTCCTCTCCCCATTCAAGTCATCCT
>JAKAYF010000044.1 GCA_021816465.1 Nitrospirota bacterium | reverse complement strand
TCAAACGGCTATTTATTATGTAGAATGTGCTTCTTGCCTTTTTCGGGGCGTGGCGCAGCCCGGTAGCGCACCTGCTTTGGGAGCAGGGAGTCGGAGGTTCAAATCCTCTCGCCCCGACCATCACAATTGGATAGTTTTTATAGTTGTGTGAGTACAACCATAAAATGGACCTTTGGCCACATTATGCCTGTTTTTATCATCGGAGAACTTGTGCCTGTTTTTCTGGGGCAATCCCAAGAATAGATTCATCCGATACTTTTTCCCACATTTGATTGATCGTTCCAATTCTCAAAGCTTGATCTTGCATGTCTGTAGTTCCATACATGGAAAAAAACTCATCCTCTCCGATCTGAAGAGAAAGTCTCCTGTAGAATTCCAGACAAAGATTCTCGGCATCTGTTCAGGACTCTCAGCCATCGCCACGGATATCCCCGAAATCGATTGAAACCGTTCATGCTCTTCGAAACGGAAATGGTGCTCCGAAGCGCTTCTCAAATTGTACCTCTGTTTGAGCTTGTCTTGCGTGTACCAGGGATCGTGTTCGACAACTTCCGACACGTTTTCGGAAAACTCTTTGGCGCCTTTGACATCGGATGAAAGGAAGCTTTCGATTGCCCGGACAAACTGGTGGATTCGATCTTCGCCGTAATAAACCTCATCCCTTGCTCCAATGCCGTGCCAGACCCGCAGTTCAACGTGTGTGCCGGAAGATCTCTTCAATCGCTACCAACGATCCAAATAGGCGCTGCTCCTGTCGATGATGGAGATAGTGGTGCAGTGCGTCTCGACCCGGAATGTCGCCAACATCTCCGATTATGTTTCCCGGTCAATTCGTTTTTGAAATTGTTCAGGGTATCGCTCTCCCTCAGCTTTAAGATGAGATGCCGCGAGGTTGATTTTCTGCAGGTCTTCCTTTGCAAGCTGAATATCTAAAGCTCCAGCGTTTTCATTGAGTCGTTCAATTTTTGTTGTACCGGGGATCGGAACGATCCATGGTTTTTGTGCCAGAATCCATGCAAGGGCGATCTGTGCTGGTGATGCATTTTTTTCTTTCGCAACTTTTGTGAGGAGATCCACGAAGGCCTGGTTGACTTCGAGATTCTCTTTCTTGAAGCGGGGAACCATGCTTCGAAAGTCATTCTTTGAAAAGTTTGTGTCAGAGGGGATCTTCCCTGTTAAAAAACCCTTTCCGAGGGGGCTGAACGAAACAAACCCGATGCCAAGTTCTTCCATAAGAGGCAGGATCTGGTCTTCAGGCTCTCTCCACCAAAGTGAGTATTCGCTTTGAAGAGCAGCTACTGGCTGGACCTTGTGGGCTTTCCTGATATTTTTGATGCCAGCCTCGGATAGTCCAAAATGTTTGACCTTTCCTGCGAGGATCAAATCCTTGACAGTTCCTGCAACATCTTCAATGGGAACAGATGGATCAATTCGGTGTTGATAGAAAAGATCAATACGGTCTGTCCTGAGCCGTTTGAGTGATGCTTCGCAAACAGCTCGGATGTTTTCAGGGCGACTGTCTACTTCTCCGGGAGAGCCGTTTTTAAAACCGAATTTCGTTGCGATGACGAGACTGTTTCGGTGGGAAGAGACTGCTTCCCCGACGATTTCTTCATTCACATAGGGACCATAGGCTTCAGCGGTATCAAAGAATGTATAGCCTCTTTCAATGGCAGCATGGAGAACTTTGATTGCATCTTTTTTGTTAGGCCGGTCAGCATAGGCATAGCTGAGTCCCATGCAACCAAAGCCTATTGCTGAAACTTCCAGTCCTGATTTTCCAAGTTGGCGCTTTTCCATGTCATATCCTTTCTCAAAGTTTGGTCATATCGATAACGAAGCGATATCGAACATCGTTTTTCAGGACCCGATCATAGGCTTCATTGACCTGATCCGGTTTGATAACTTCGATTTCCGGAGTAATTCCATGTTCCGCACAGAAATCAAGCATCTCCTGTGTTTCCTTGATCGAACCGATGACTGAGCCAGCATAATTGCGACGCATCAGGATAAGTGGAAACGGGGAGATCGAAAGGGGTTTGTCGGGAGCTCCAACCGATACGAGAGTCGCATCAAGTTTCAAAAGGCTGAAGTATTCGTGCATGAGAAGGTCGGCAGACGATACGGTATTAATAATCAAATCAAATGAGTTCGCATGCTTCTGGAAAATCGACTTGTCGTGTGTGGGAAGAAAATGATGTGCTCCCATTTTGATGGCATCTTCCCGTTTTTTCTCTGAATGGCTGAGAACAAAAACCTCCGCTCCCATGGCGCGTGCGATTTTGACGCCCATGTGCCCAAGTCCTCCGAGGCCCATGATGCCAATCTTTTTCCCTGGTCCTGTCTTCCAGTGGTTGAGTGGAGAGTAAAGCGTAATGCCGGCACACAAAAGGGGAGCAGCCTTATCAAGAGGGATTTTTTTAGAAATCTTCATGACATAGTCTTCGTTGACCACAATGACGTTGGAATAACCTCCCTGCGTCCTGGTTTTGCGGTCACGTTCCACGTCGTTGTAGGTTTGTGTATGACCTTGGAGACAGTACTGGTCCAGAGCAGCCTTGCAATGTTCACATTCACGACAGGAGTCGACAAAGCATCCAACACCGACATGATCTCCAATCGTGTATTTTGAAACACCAGGTCCCACCCTGGTTACGATCCCGGCAATCTCATGGCCAGGAACCATCGGGTAGCTTGAATGCCCCCATTCATTTCTGGCCTGATGAATATCGGAGTGGCAAATTCCACAGAATTTAATGTCGATGACAACATCGTTTGCCATCGGCTCACGACGTTCAAAGGTGTAGGGTACGAGTGGTGTTGATGATGAGTGAGCAGCAATGCCCTTAGCTGGAATCATTTAGTCCTCCTCCACCTCTTTGGTTTTTTGATCGTTTAGTGAAAGATCAGGACTTAATATATCTCCAGGGGCCTATTGCCTGGTAGAATGATTCTATTTTTTTATTGCCTATTTTTGTTTTTCCTGTGAATAAAATTTTTTTGGCGTGTAACTCCGGATTGATGGATCGGGAGACATAAATGAAAAAAATCAATTTTAATTATGATCTTATTGAAAATCGTATGAATTTTTATCTCAGTTTTCTGGGAAGGGGTATTGCCCAATTAGCTGGTTCTGATGGGAGAGTTGAAACAGAAATTCCGGGATTGAGCCTTTTTCGGAGAGAAAAAGTAACGTCACCTGATGTTGGTATGTATGAGCCAAGCATTTGTATCCTGGCTCAAGGCGCAAAGAGGGTTCTTCTTGGAGAGAACGCTTTTGATTATAACTCTCGACACTTTTTGATTACATCCCTTGATCTGCCAACTTTTGTCCAGGTTATTGAGGCAACTAGGGAGGAGCCATGTCTGGGGCTTGTGTTAAGACTCGACAGAAATGAAATATCCCGTCTGATGGCTGATGGAATGCTTCCACCTCCGGATTCCGGACATGCAAGTTGTGGAATGGGTGTCGGAGAGGTCACGCTGCCCCTCATCACTTCTTTTGTCCGGTTGATGGACCTGCTGCTTGAACCAAAGGATATCCCGTTTCTTGCTCCAATGATCCAGCGGGAAATCTACTACCATCTTCTTGTGGGAGATCAGGGTGGAAGACTGAGACAGATGGCCTCGGCTGATTGTCAGAGCCGTCAGATCGCCTTGGTTGTTGAATGGTTGAAAAATAATTTCAGATCTCCTGTGAAAATTGATGATCTGGCCGTCCAGGCTGGTATGAGTTTATCAACTTTTTATCAACATTTTCGGGTCATGACTGCCATGAGCCCGTTGCAATACCAAAAAAAACTTCGATTGAATGAAGCCAGGCGCCTGATGCTTTCTGAGCATCTTGATGCGGCAACTGCCGCTCTTTACGTTGGTTATGAGAGCCCATCTCAATTCAGCCGGGAATACAGCCGCTTGTTTGGCAATCCACCCTTAAAAGATATCAAGTACTTACGGGAAATAAGTAGCGTTGAACTATGACCAGGGTTGGGTGCTGGTCTTTCAAAGGGGTTGGGAAGAGGTTCTCCTGTTTTCCATGAGGACTTCCTCGGGAATATCTCCTGGTATCCGGTTGTCATCCGGAAATGCAAGAGCTTTTTTATAAAAAAGGAGAGAGCTTTTGAAGCAGATCCTTCTTGTTGAGGATGATCCCATGATCGGCCAGACTCTTGTCCTCAGCCTTCCATACAGGGGCTATGACCTTAAAGTCGCCGAAAGCGCTGCAAGGGCTTCTGCCCTGTTTGATAATATGATCTTCGACCTTATTCTTCTTGATGTTCAGCTACCGGATGGTTCAGGATTCGATCTGTGCAGGATTATTCGCGATAAAGACCGTCTGATCCCCATCCTGATGCTCAGCGCTCGAACGGATGAGCCTTCTGTGGTCAAGGGGTTGTCTCTTGGTGCTGATGATTATATCCGGAAACCTTTTGGTCTTGGTGAACTGACCGCCAGAATGGACCGTCTCGTCGGGCGAAAACTTCTTCATGAAAATATCCTGTCTTACCGAATGATCACCATTGACCAGAGCGGCAGGACTGTTCATGTTGACGGCCAGCTCATTCACCTTGGAAAAAGGGAATATGTGATTCTTTCCTTTCTTGTGAAAAGAGGCGGGGAGGTTGTGACCAGAGAAGAAATTCTTGACGCGCTCTCGGATGATGCCGAGATGTTCGACCGGACAATTGATTCCCATCTTTCCCACCTCAGGAAAAAAATCCGGGAGATTGCGGGAAATCGGATCAGGATCCAGCCGATCTATGGTGTGGGATATCGGCTCGAAGCCGGAGATGAGCCTTTGTGAACAAGAATCTTCTCGCCAAGCTTTTTTTGGTCAGTCTGGCCGTTTCATTTATCCTTGATGCGATTATTGTTGGCAGCATCCGGATGCTGAACGAGTCGGGAGAAGGTCCTATCCGCAATCCTGCAATCAAGTTCATGGCCCGTGTCATTGAAAAAGGGGGATCTTACCAGGAGACACTTCAAGGCTTTGAAGAAATGCGCACCCGGCTTGGACTCAGGGTTCTTCCAGTATGGATCGTGGACGATTCCGGAAAAATCATTGCCCGGACTTCCTCCGGATCTCTTCCCGTGCCATGGAATGCTTTGCCAAAGCCAAGGATCATTCATGGAATAGCGGCACACTACCGTTCATTCCAGTTGGCGCCCGACATGATGATCCTTCGACTGGATGAATCTCGTCCGACCTACCTTCTGGTCAGGATTCCACGATCCGGAGCAATCACCAGGGGATTTTTGGGATGGACCCTTTTTCTCTTTGCCACGATGGCAGCATCTGCCTTTGCGGGTCTTCTGATTACTTTTGTCTACCTTCGTCAAAAATCGATGGAAGCCAAGGAGCTTCTGGGCAGGCTTGAAAGGGGGGATCTGAAGGCACGATTCCCGATTTCAAGACTTGATGAGCTTGGAAGTCTCATGACCGACTTTAATCGGATGGCCAAGGCGATCGAGGATCTCGTTTCTCGTGTGGAAGAGACCGATCGATCAAGACAGGAGCTTCTTCATGAGCTGGGTCATGATCTGAGGACGCCCATGACCAGCCTGAAGGCAGCTGTTGACACGATTGCCGCTTACGGGGACAGGATGTCTCCCGAACACCGCGATCGATTTCTTCGAATTATCAGAAGCGAAAGCGAGTACTTTCTCAGGATGATCGATGACCTTTTCTTTATTGCCGAAGTGGGTGATCCAAAATATCGAAAAACATCGGAAAAAGTTGATTTTTTACCTCTTCTGGAGTCAGAGATCCGGATGGCGGAAGAGTCCGGGACCTCTGAGAAACATCCTGTGCATTTTTTCCTCGACAGTCCGGAAAAACCTGTTATCATTTCAGGTGACCCCGTTCTTTTAAAGCGTATGATGAGAAATGCTCTTCAGAACGCCCGTCGTTATGCCACATCAAGGGTTGATGTGGGCGTTAACCTTTTAAAGGAAAATAACGGCAGTTGGGTGGTCCGTATCCTGGTTGCGGATGATGGTTCGGGTATCTCCATGGAGGATGCGGTTCTTTTTGGGAAAAGGCGGCCCCGGAAGCTCTCCTGCGAGACAGATCTCTCTGACTCTGAAATTTCGCTGGGTCTTGGTTCGGTGATCATGTCGGCGATAGCATCGGTTCACGAGGGTCGTATTGCCATCCGGAACAGGCATCTGGCTGATTCCTCACTCCACGGAACGGAGCTTCAGATCGAGATTCCCGCACAGTGATTCACTCCATCATTCTTCAACAATTATGGGTCATACTGTGTTCCGTCATGGTGGTCTTGTTGTATCAGCCACCGCAATGGTCCAATCACAAGGAGGTTTGAATGCTGCCAGGTAAGATGTCGAAAGTTGTTGTCATGGCAATGGCTATCTTTCTTTTTGGATTTTCCGGAACGCCCAAGGCGGAGGCGGGGATGATGCATCATTGTCACGGTCATATGCACATGATCATGCATGGTGCCCCGATTCCCTTCTATCTCATGAACCAGGACAAACTGGGGCTTTCCAAGGATCAGGTCCGAAAACTGATCCATCTCAGGATGGGATTCCGGAAGGTTGCAATCATGGAAAAGGCTCGCATCAAGGTTATCCATGAAGACGTCAAGTCCGAGATGATGAAGAAAAACATCGACACCTCTGATGTCAAGAAAGATATCAACCGCATTGTTGACCACAAGAAGAAGATCATGGACAGCTACGTTGAGATGGTCGCAAATGCCCACAAGGTCCTGACGCCGGAGCAGTTTGAAAAGGTCAGGAAGCTTTGGAGGGAGATGATGATGATGCACCATGGAATGATGATGCACCATGAAATGATGGATCATCACAAGATGTAGTCGCCTGTCTGTTTCCTGTCTGTTGCCCGGGGGCTTTGTTGGTTCCCGGGTTTTTTTGTTTTCTGGTAGTGGCAAATATTGTTGCAATGATTCAAGTAGTATTGTATTATTCCCCCATGGACAAAAAGCTGGCTACACAGATTTTTGAATCACTTTCCTCCGGTATAAGGCTTGATATCTATCGTCTACTGGTGAAAGAAGGCAAAGCTGGGGTTGTGTCGGGCCGGATTGCACAGATTCTTGATCTTCCTGCGAACAATGTCTCTTTCCATTTAAAGGCCATGACCCAGGCAGGTCTCCTGACGGTGGTGCAGGAGGGGCGGTTTCAGCGTTATCGTGCCAATATTCCGGTAATGCTTGATCTGGTCTCTTACCTGACGGAGGAGTGTTGTTTGGGAAATCCGGATGAATGCATCTCTTTCCGTGAGGAATCGTCGGGCACTCCCTCATGTCTTCCTCCGCTGCCGGCCGGAAGCCAGTCAAAAAAGGATTTCTCTTGAAGATCCTCTTCCTCTGCACGGGAAACTCCTGCCGTTCGATTTTGGCGGAAGCAACTTTCAATGCGCTGTTTCCTGCGACCATTCGGGCAATGAGTGCCGGAAGCCGCCCCGCAGGCTTTGTTCACCCTAAAAGCATCGCTCTTCTGAAAAGGGAGTCGATTCCTGTTGAGGGCTTATTCAGTAAATCCTGGGATGACATTTCCGAAGTTCCGGATGTTGTTATCAGTGTCTGTGATGATGCTGCCGGTGAGTCCTGTCCCCTTTATCTGAAACCAGGCCTCCGCTCCCACTGGGGCGTTTTTGATCCGGCAAAGACGGTGGGGGAAGAAAGAGATGTTGATGCTGCATTTGAAAAGGTGTACCGGATTTTGCGCTTCCGGATCGAGGCGCTTCTTGCTTTTTTCCATTCGGGGCAGATGGATACACCTTTTCTACTGAAAAAAGAGCTTGACCGCATTGGCATCCTGACGCCCTGATCAGGGTGCCCTCGAGGGGGGTATGTGGTCTTTTCGTGTTTTATAATTCAATATTAATTGGAGGATTGAAATGAAAAAGATTGAAGTCTATGATCCCGCACTTTGTTGTTCAACCGGTGTCTGCGGACCTGATGTAGACACCGCTCTTGTCGGGTTTGCCGCCGATGTCGACAGTCTGAAGAAGAGCGGTGGCGATATTGTCCGTCTGAACCTTGCCCAGGATCCTTCGGCATTTGCTGAAAACCCACTGGTCAAGGGGCTTCTTGCCCGCTCCGGTCAAAGCGCCCTTCCGGTTATTTTGGTCGACGGCGAGATCGCCCTTGTCGGAAGATATCCGACCCGGTCCGAACTTTTTTCGTACGCCGGAGTGTCTGGAACAGGTGAAGGCGAAAGCAAAAAAATTTCCACAAAAGGTTGTTGTGACGACAGCGGGTGCTGTTGACGGATAGAACCCCCTGAATTTATTCATGGGGAGATTCAGGAAGGATTCCAAAAAGGAGAGAAAGATCATGATGAACTTTCTGACTGGTTCCCCTCAAGTTTTTTTCTTCACGGGAAAAGGGGGTGTCGGCAAGACCTCGCTTTCTTGCGCCGCATCCGTTTATCTGGCTGGTCTTGGAAAAAAGGTTCTCCTTGTCAGTACTGATCCGGCATCCAATATCGGGCAAGTTTTCGGGCAGACAATCGGGAACCGGATTATGCCGATCGACGGGGTTGATGGGCTTTTTGCTCTTGAAATTGATCCGGTTGATGCTGCGAGAAAAGTCCGGGAACGTGTTGTGGGGCCGGTCAGGGGGGTCTTGCCGGATGATGTCGTTCGCGGGATCGAGGAGCAGTTGTCCGGTGCCTGTATGGTGGAAATTGCCGCTTTCGGAGAATTTACGGAACTTCTGACCGATGGAAAGATCCTCTCCGAGTATGATCATGTTTTATTCGATACTGCACCGACAGGACATACGATCCGACTGCTGAGTTTGCCAGGAGCCTGGAGCAATTTTATCAGAGACAACCCTCAGGGAGCTTCCTGTCTTGGACCTCTCTCCGGACTTGAGGAACAGAAAGAGCAGTACGGGGAGACTGTAAAAATTCTTGCCGATCCGGATAAAACCCGGCTCGTTCTTGTTGCCAGGGGGCAGAAATCCTCTCTTCTGGAGGTCCTGAGAACGGCAACAGAGCTCGGGACGGCCGGATTGTCCAGCGAATATCTTGTTATCAACGGGCTATTGCCGGAGTCGGAGGTCAAAGACGATCCGTTGGCTTCGGCCGTTTACCAGTCGGAGCTCAGGACCCTGGAAGAAATGGAGCCTTCTCTTTCAGGATTCAAGGTGGACCGGTTGCCTCTTAAGGGATACAACATCGTGGGAATCGACCGATTGAGGGCACTTTTCTCTCCGGAGGACGAGCCTGTCGAATGGTCTCCGGCCATTTCTTCCCGGGAGGAGCAGTTGTCTCCTTCTGCCTCGGGACTTGATCTTGCGGCATTGATCGATGCCCTTTCAGATGATGGTCGCGGGCTTGTCATGATGGTCGGAAAAGGCGGTGTGGGGAAAACAACCATGGCGGCATCGATCGCCCTGGGGCTTTCCGAAAAAGGGTTCCCGGTCCATTTGACCACGACCGATCCTGCCGCACACCTTTTGAGAACATTGCCGGATGCTCCTTCTGGGCTCACGATCAGCAGGATTGACCCCGAATCGGAGACCAGAAAATACAGGCAGTTGGTGATGGACGAAAAGGGAAAAGGGCTCGACAGAGAAGGTCTGTTGATGCTGGAAGAGGATCTTCGGTCGCCCTGTACGGAGGAGATTGCGGTATTTCAGGCCTTTTCCAGGGTGATTGAGGAGTCCGATACAAAATTTGTTGTGGTGGACACAGCTCCCACCGGTCATACGCTTTTATTGCTCGATGCGACAGGGGCCTATCATCGGGAAGTTCTCCGCTACAGCAAGGGTGAATCCCAAAAAACGACTCCAATGGCCCGGCTTCAGGATCCGGAAAAGACAAAGATCATTGTTGTCAGTCTTCTTGAGACCACGCCTGTTCTTGAAGCCTTGTCCCTTGAGGCGGATCTGATTCGGGCTGGAATTGAGCCATGGGGCTGGATTTTCAATAACAGTCTTTGTGCAAGCAAAACTCAGTCGCCTTTGTTAAGAAAACGGGCCTTGTCCGAGCAGTTTTTGTGGGATGAGACTCGAAAAAAGATCCGGAAACCCGTCGCTCTGGTAGGAATGCAAGAGTCTGAGCCTCTTGGAAAACTGAAGCTTCTTGATCTGGCTGGAGAGAAAGGTGCTTTTTCCGGGAGTTAATCGCCTTGAAGTCTCGGGATTAGCCCTGGATGCATCCGTGAGAATAGCCTTCCGGAAGGTTGAGCCAGGGCCCGTGGCCGGATAGTCCTTGGGGTCCTGGGTGATGTGGGTCGAGTGTTTGTCCCGTAGGATCCGGAGTCAGGAGGACTGTCGCTCCGACCTCCCAGGAGTTTGTGTCCTCCCCTGCGCCTTTTCTTCATCATCATTCCCGTCAGGCACCCGAAGGCGGCTCCTTCAATTCCAAAAATGACCAAAGCACCATTTTACTTCTGCGAACCTAGTCTTTTTTCCTGGAATTCCTCAAAAAATATTTTGAGTTTGGCGCGTTTTGTGATTTGTTTCCATCGGGAAGAGAGCACGTTGCTCCGACAGGGGACTGACCTCCTCAGTTCTATGAGTCTCCGTTTTTAGTGGAAAGAGCGGAACGTTTTTCCGGATCTGGAGCGGGCTCGGGGTCTCTTCCCATTTGGGTTTTGCTTTCGAACTGGAAACACATGCGGATGGCTCCGACGGTAGTCACCATATAGGGCGTCAGATAGTTCAGGAGGATCTTCACAGGAGACATTGGTTTGTGTTTTAAAAGATTGGGAAACTGGTTGATCAGATTCAGGATGGTCCCTACAATCATCGCTGTGATGATTGCTGTGTGGACGACATTTTTCCTGGTTCCATAATAAAGGCTCTTCTGGAGCCGATTTTTTCTCGCCACTCCGCTTCCCCCAAAAATGTTTCATCGTGGTCCCTGAATGCGGACGGATTTCTTTTTCTTGTCCGACCTCTGTAGCATATCGACAATGTATTAGAATAATCCTGCCAGAAGGTTTCTTGTAAGGGTCCATCCGCATGAAGTCCTGCATGGAGCAGGCTGTGCGCCAAGAAAGGAAGTGTAAAGATGAAGACATACGAATTGACCGGAAAGGGTCTCGAACATCTCACGCTTGTATCGAGAGAGAAGCCGATCCCCAAAAAGGGAGAGGTGCTGATCCGGATAAGGGCCGCATCCCTGAACTACCGGGATCTGATGATTGCAAAGGGGGTCTATCGAAGGGAGGTCTGTTATCCCCTGATACCATTGTCTGACGGTTCAGGAGAAGTGGAGGCCGTTGGGGAAGGCGTCTCCGACTGCAAGGCCGGAGATCGGGTGATGGGTTCTTTCTTCCCTTTTTTTTACGATGGCCTGGTGGGACCGGAGACAGACCGCAGGGCGCTTGGGGGTGATCTGGACGGTGTTTTGTCAGAATATATCGTATTAAGCTCAGAATCGGTGGTTAAAATACCCGCTGGATGGAGTTTTGAAGAGGCTTCCACCCTTCCTTGCGCAGCTTTGACCGCCTGGAATGCCCTGTATGGTGCGGTTCCCCTGCTTCCGGGGCAGACTGTCCTGGTTTTGGGAACGGGTGGCGTTTCAATGTACGCCACCCTCTTTGCCCGGATGGGAGGAGCACGGGTCATTGCGACATCGCGCTCTTCCGGAAAGCTTTTGAAGATGAAAAATTTTGGAGCCGAAGAGATCATCGATACTTCACGGTCGCCGGACTGGGACGCGAGTGTTCATGAAATAACGAGCGGTCGTGGTGTTGATCATGTGGTGGATGTTCTGGGAGGGGAGTCCTTCAATCGATCTCTCAGGGCTGTTCGGGCAGGTGGTCAGGTCAGTGTCATCGGTGTCCTTTCCGGTACTTCGGGGTTAGTGGATACGGCCCTGATTCTTGGAAAGGCCATTGGGGTTCGTGGAATTTATGTCGGCAACCGGCGTCAGCTTGAAGAAATGGCCCGTGCTTTGGGAAACGGGAGCCATCGTCCTGCAATTGATGCTGTCTTTCCTTTTTCCGAGGTCAGGAATGCCTTCACCGCTCTTGACAAGGGTGATCATTTCGGAAAGATCGTGGTTCGTCTATAGACTGTTTTTCGTTCTGTATCTCGAATGCGGGGGATGTTCCGGCTCCCTGATTTTGAAAGGGACAAGATGGCCACTTTTTCGGGAGTATGGTTTTTTTCCGGATTGTTTCTGGGTGCCTTGGTGATTTTTGTGTTCACCAGGATCCGGGAGCGATCCTTCAAAGAAGAAAAACTGACTCTCACACTGAGACTTGAGGAAGAAAAGAGGAAATCTGCCGAGACTGAAGAGCGTTTGCTCGTCATGACCCGGGACTGCGAGAGCATCCGGGATGAACGGGAAAAGCTGTCGAGGGAGAACGTTGGTCTGGAAACGAGAATTGCCCTTGAGAAGACGCATATGGAGGAAAAACTTGCTCTTCTTGAAGATGCAAAGGAGTCTATGGCGCTGAAGTTCCAGAATCTTGCGAATCAGATTCTGGAGGAGAAAACAGCCCGGTTTACAGAGATGAACCAGGTTCAGCTTTCTTCGCTCTTGACACCGCTGGGTGAAAAGCTGAAAGAGTTTGGCGACAGGGTGCAGCAATCCTCGGAGAAAGAGTCCGAACAGCGGACGATATTAAAGTCCGAAATTTTAAAGCTGATGGATCTGAATGCAACAATGACCCGTGAGACGTCAAATCTTGCCCAGGCACTTAAGGGAGATGCCCGGTCCCAGGGAGCCTGGGGCGAGATGATCCTTGAACGGACGCTTGAAATGTCGGGGCTGAGGGAGGGCAGGGAATTTCGGGTCCAGGCCAGCTTTACCGATGAGGAAGGGGCAAGGCTCAGGCCGGATATCATCATAGACCTTCCTGAAGGTCGCCATCTGGTTGTCGACAGCAAGGTTTCCCTCACGGCCTACGAGAGATCCCTGTCCGAGACATCTCCTGAGGAGAAAAGGCGTCAGGGTCTTCTTCACGTGCAGTCAGTCAGAAGCCACTTGAACGATCTGTCGAGAAAAGACTACCGGAGTATTCACCACTTGTTTTCCCTCGACTTCGTCCTGATGTTTATTCCGATAGAGTCGGCTTATGCCCTTGCTGTGGAGACAGATCCGGAGCTTATAGGGGATGCTCTGGCCAAAAATGTGCTGATTGTCTATCCTGGCACACTTCTGATGGCTCTTCGCACGATTGCTCATGTCTGGAGATATGAGAATCAGAACAGGAATGCCCTTGAGATTGCCCGTCAGGCGGGAGCACTTTATGACAAGTTTGTTGGTTTTGTTGCAGATCTCGAGGAGATCGGGGAAAAGCTTGATAAAGCCAGAAAAGCTTATGAAAAAGCCTATGGAAAACTGTCTATGGGAAAAGGAAATCTGGTGCGTTCATCCGAGCGTCTCCGCGAATTGGGCGTCAAAACGGGTAAAGTCCTTTCCGGACAGCTTCTTGATGAAGCCAATCAGTCGGAGGAGCAACCGACTGTTCCGGGTGATGCTTCCCTGGAACGATAGCCGGCTGGCCTTAAAAAAGCAGTAAAGAACAACCGGTATAGGAACCATATTGTGAGATCCAGCCTATGATTTCAACCCATGTCCTTTTTTTTACAGCCACCATTTTTCTGATCGTTGCTCTTGTCTTGTCCCGGCTGGCAGAGGAATTCAGGCTCCCTGACATTCTTTTTTTTCTGGGACTTGGTGTGGCTCTTGGACCATCCGGATTCGGATTTTTACCCTCCGACGGTGGTGACTGGACTCCTATTGTTTTGTCGATAGGGGCATCGTTCATTCTGTTTGATGCCGGGCTTGATACCTCGTTTGAGACTCTTCGCAAGTACCGGCGCACCATCGGAATCTTGGCGACATTAGGGGTGATTCTTTCGGCTTCTCTCACAATGCTGCTGGCGAAATATCTCCTGCATTTTTCCTGGTCGGAAGGAGCCCTTCTGGGCGCTATTCTGGCTTCAACCGATCCAACGGCTATTGTGCCGATTCTGCGATCGCTTCCCGTTCCAAAGACGCTGCGGGATATTCTGATGACGGAGGCCGCCCTTACTGATGTAACAGGTGCCCTTTTGACTTTTTCCATCGCGGAGTTTGCCCTGTCTCACGAGACGACCACGACATGGATCCGCGACGGACTTGTCTCTGTCGCTCTTATCATTCCGGGTATTCTCGCCGGAGTTCTGCTGGGGGCTCTCTCCGTTGTGCTGATTGCTCATACCCGGTACGACTATCTTTCGAAAAATGCGCAGATTGTCGGCCTTGCCGCCGTTGGGGGGAGTTATCTTCTGAGCGAGAATTTCCATGCTTCGGGATTCCTGGCCGTGTATGTTCTGGGGGTTGTTCTGGGAAATCCCAGGGCTTTTGATCTGGGAATCCGTCCGGGCTCCCTGCCGGGCATTTCCCGTATCCGCGAAGGTGCCGGAGTGACAGCCTTCCTGGCCAGGGTGGCAATCTTTACCATTCTTGGGGCACACATGAAGTTCCAGTCGTTTGGTTTGTCTCCATGGATTCTTGTTTTGTTTGTTGCTGGATTTATCTTTCTTGTGCGCCCGGCGACGATCTTTCTGTTGATCCCATCTGCCAGTGGATCAGGTTTGTCGAAGCAAGAGCTTGTTTTCATGGCGGCCACGCGCGAAACGGGGATCATGTCGGCGACCTTGGCCTCTCTTTTTGAGTCACGTCTTTCTGAATCTGTTCATGGGGCCGTTTTCTGGACGATTGTCGGGACGATCGCAGTGGGAGGAGGTATCAAGCCTTTTCTGGTCAAAAAGCTGAATTTTTCCCATGGGAGGAAGGAAGAAATTCTTTAAGTGGGTTGCAACTCCATTTTTGAGCTTCCGACCGTGCACTGGGGGACAATTTTTTGATTTTCTTGACAGACAATAGGAGGGAGGGGTATTTTTGTCTACCACTCCCAGACAGAAGGATTTGCGAATGCATACGATTCACGACAAGAAGAGCTTGATCAACCGCGTACGGAGAATCCAGGGGCAGCTCTCAGGAATCGAGAAGCTTCTGGAAACAGGCCGTGACGAGGATTATTCAGTCATTCTCCAGACAGTGGCCTCCTCCCGCGGCGCACTGAATGGGCTGATGTCCGAATTGATCGAGGGTCATCTCCGAGAACATGTTCTTGTCAGCCCTGATGGCTCCCTTGCTGATCGTGAGCGGGCGCTTGAATCGGTCCTTGGCGTCCTGAAGACCTACCTCAAATAGTTTTTTCCTCCTGGATATGTCCAAAGGTCTTCTTTTTCTGTTATCCTGAACTCCTGTCTGCGCCTTCCCCTTCTTAGGCCACAGGCCAAGATGGGATCAAGAGACATTTTCTGTTTGTCCCTTAGCCTGCTGTTGCAATTTTCATATGGCAGCCCTGTCGTTAACCGAGTCATTCTTTCAGGAGGTATTGAGACAGCGACAGTCTCACTTCGATTATTATAGGAGGATCCGATGCATTCTTCCCGTTATCTCCGGGCCCGCCTGCTGGCTATGGCTACTCTTGTTTCATTCACGTTGACATC
>JAKAYF010000043.1 GCA_021816465.1 Nitrospirota bacterium | reverse complement strand
GGATAGGATACCCAGGCCGGGGTCGGAAGCAGGACGTGATCTCCCGGATTGACCAGCGCCTGAAAAATTTGAAAAAGAGAGTGCTTGGCTCCGCTCGAAACAACAATCTCCGAGGGTTTGTAGGAAATATTCTGATCCCGTTCGAACTTTTCAATAATCGCCGCTTTGAGTTCAGGGATCCCGCCAACCGCCGTATACTTTGTAAATCCCGACCGGAGGGCCAAAATTGCCGCATCCTTGATCGGCTCCGGCGTATCAAAATCCGGCTCTCCTCCGGTAAAGTCACGGACATCGATCCCTTGGGCTTTCATTTCCCTTGCCCTCGAGGCAAGCTTCAGCGTTGGAGAGGGCTTCAGATTGGACAGTCGATCTGCCAGATGGTACTTAAGGTTCATTCTCTATCTCCGGAAAACTTGTCAAAAAGTGCTTTTTCTACCGCCGGTGGAACAAAAAAAGACAGGTCACCGCCAAGTTCGGCCACTTCGCGGATCATTGTCGAGGTGATAAAAATATATTTTTCGCTGGGCATTAAAAAAACCGTCTCGATTTCTCTCGCAAATGTCTGATTCACAAGAGCCATTCTCAGTTCAAAATCAAAATCCGCAACAGCCCTGACTCCGCGAAGTATGGCACAGGCATCTTTTGAGCGAACAAAGTCGACAAGAAGCGTCGAAAATCCTTCAACCCTGATAACCGGAGGAGGAGCCGGAACAACAGACTGGAGAAGCTTGATGCGCTCATCCAGGGAAAAAAGGGGAGACTTTCTCAGATTTTCAGCGACGGCAATAATAATTTCATCAAAGACGGAAAGCCCTCGGGTCAGCATGTCAAGATGACCATAGGTAACAGGGTCAAATGTCCCGGGATAAACGGCTCGGCGTATCACGGGTTCACATTGCGGGCAAACAAAATGCGGCTCTCTCCATAGGATGTGATCCTGATCTGACGCCCCGGAAAAAACTGGCTGACCAGCCCGGAAGGATCATCTCGATGGTAATATTCAAGAACAATGACTGATTCCTGTTTTTGGACTATACCACTTGAGGCAAGACACCTCAATAGCTCTTCCCAGTCCGGATATTCATAGGGGGGGTCCATAAAAACAATATCGAAAGGCTCTCCTTCGAAGCGTCTGACAAAAGAAAGACAGTCCTCTCGCAGGAGCTGAATTCTGGCTTTCTGTATCCGCTGATCGGTTTTCAGGAAGTTTTCAAGCGGAAGGGCAACTTTTCTGTCCTTCTCGACCAGAACGACCTCCCGGGCTCCTCTCGAGGCCGCTTCAACGCCAACCGCACCGGACCCGGAAAAAAGATCCAGAAAGGAAGCATGGAACAGGGACTCGCCAAGGCTGTTCAAGAGCGCTTCCCGGACCTTCTGTGTTGTCGGTCTTGTTTTTGGATCCGGAAGAAAAGGAAGAGACATTCCCTTGAAGAGACCTGACTGGATCCGGATCATGTGGCATAAAAAAAGGGAGCCCCCTTCGGGACTCCCCTTTTCCTCAATCCGGAATGGACGATATTAAAGTCCAAGCGATTTTTTGGTTGCTGCATCAACTCGGCCCGTCACATTGAGCTTGTGGACCTTCTGATAATCCATAAGCGCTTTGCGGCTGGCAGGTCCGAAGAAGCCATCGGCCTTGATCTTTGCACCTTTGGCAATCAAGGCTTTCTGAACTTTCATCATGTAGGCTGAAGGTTTGTGCTTGGCAGCCATTTTCATATGATGTGCCATCTTCTTGCTGCTTTTGACAGCCTTGGCGGAACCCTTTTTTACCTCTTTTTTGGTTGCCTTGGCGTCACCAGCCATACCCTGGACAGGAGCCATCGGAGCGGCAGCCGGATCAGCAAAGGCGGGGGTTCCGATGGTCATGTTCTGAAAGGACAAGGCAAAAATGGCCAAACCTGAAAAAGCGGCAGTAAAAGCGATTCCGGTTTTGGCTCCAAAAAAACGGCCGAATTTATTCATCTTCAGACTTACCTCCTGAGAAAACTCAATATGGATCACTCGATCCCCGGTTATTCCCACTCTATTGTGGGGAACCGGAGCCTATCCTATCAACACGATTCGGAGTAGTCAAGAGAAAATCGCCAGAAATATCAAGTTTTCGTCACATTTTTTTGTAACGCAAATCACAGATTGGAAAAAGCCCCTGACCGGGTCTCACAACATGGGGCATCCCTTTTGAGAGATCAATGACCGGCGAAATTCTTGAAGCGTCCTTTTCATTCGAAAAAACAATCCCGTCAAGCTCCGGAAAGACATCCTGGATCTCCTGCATGGAAACAAGCGGAGGAGATCCGGAAATATTGAGACTGGTGCCGGTAACAGGCGTTTTAAGAAATGAAAGAAAGGAGCGGAGAAGAGGATCCCCGGGAATGCGAAAAGCGACTCCCCCGAAACGACTCATTCCAAGAGAAACGGCCAGCGGCTTGGCGGGAAGGATCAATGTCAGAAATGCCGGCCATGCATCGATCCAGACGTGAGAGCTGACAGAGGAAGGAAGAAAAGCGAACGGACGGATCCCGGAGAGACTTCCTGCCATGTAAAGAAATGGTTTGGCCGATGGCCGCCTCTTGATCTGGTGAAGGGACGACCTTGCCGGAGTCTGGCCATTTCGGGAAACGGCCAGCGGCGATTGGGCCATGCACCATGAATACTCAAGAGGGAGAGCCAGAACCCCTCCCCCATGGATCGCCTCCCGGATCCTTCCCCAGCCGGAGCGCTCCGACAATGGAGGAAAAACAGGGATGCTCACCGATGTTCAAGACTTTCCGAAAGGGCGATATCCGTCCGGAAACGTCCTCCGGGAAGATGCAGAAGACCCATGGCCGAATAGGCCAGTTGGCGGGCCGCGGAGAGAGTGTCCCCTTCTGCCGAGACAGTCAGGACCCGGCCCCCCGACGAAACAAGATCCGTTTTCCCTCCGCCTGGAGAAATGGCAATCCCGGCGGAATAGAGCGTCACACCATCGAGCGCTCTGACTTTGTCTATCCCAAGGATCTTCCCTCCGGTCACAGGTTTCTCCGGATAGCCGGGAGAGGCAAGAACAACCCCGACCGTCGGCTTGCCCTTGAAATCATGTCCAGAAGGCAAAGATCCTTTGGCAAGTCCCTCCATCAGTTCCGAAAAAGAGTCCCCGACCTGCGGGACAAGCACCTGGGCTTCGGGATCTCCGAAGCGGGCGTTAAATTCGAGGACCATGATCCCGGAGGGTGTTTTCATCAACCCCGCATATAAAAACCCCCTGAAGGGCGTTCCGTTTTTTCTAAGACCCCACAGACAGCGTTCGATCACCGTACGGGCAGACTCATCGTCTTTGGCGGTCCATCCGGGAACTGGCGTCAGCGCCCCCATTCCCCCGGTGTTCGGGCCGGTATCTCCATCGCCGATCCTTTTAAAATCGCGAGCCGTCGGGAAAGGAAGGAATCGCTCCCCGTCCGTCATGACAATATAGGAAACTTCGGGACCGGAGAGTCCCTTTTCTGCATAGATCCTGCCGGTGGTGGGCTTTTTCCCTTCCCGGTCAAAATAGCGATCCAGAACTTCCTTCAGGTCATCTTCCGTTTTCATGACCCAGACACCTTTCCCCTGAGCCAGGCCGTCCTCTTTCAGAACAAGGGGATAGCCCCATTTCCTGACCAGGGTCCGGATCTCGTCGACGGTTGTCACCTCCGAAAACTCGGCGGTCGGAATCCCGGACTGCCTCATGATTTCCTTGGCAAAAAGCTTGGACCCTTCTATGCGGGCGGCTTCGGCGGTCGGCCCAACGACCGGGACAGAGCGTGCCTGAAGACAGTCCACAAGGCCGGCGACCAGAGGTTTTTCTGGCCCGACAATCACCACGTCCGGTTTTTGTGCGGCAATCCGCTCCGAAGCCTCTTTGGGGTCATCCGGAAAGGACTCCAGAAAGTGCAAGCCCCCATCGTCCATGCCGGGATTTCCGGGAGAGACGAGGACCTCTGCCCCCGGAGAAAGGGAAAGGGCATGGGAGAGGGCATGTTCCCGACCGCCCTGACCGACAACAATAAATTTTTTTCTGGATCCTTTTGGCATAGTATGGCTCATCCTCATGGCGGGAAGATCCCCGCCATCGATATCTCAACAGCGGGGAATCCTCCCAAAGATCGGGGGTAAGAGATCAGTGGCGGAAGTGGCGCATCCCGGTCAGGATCATGAACATCCCGTGGTCCTTGACCGCCTGAAAAACCTCTGCGTCACGGATCGACCCGCCCGGCTGGATAATTCCTGCGACACCGAGCTTCGCTGCCTCATCAATTCCGTCGCGGAAAGGAAAGAAGGCATCGGAGGCCAGAATGGTTCCCGGGGTGCTTCGTGTCGCCTTCATTCCGGAAAGTCGGACAGAGTCGACACGACTCATCTGGCCGGCACCAATGCCGATCGTCATCCGGTCCCTGACGAGGATAATCGCATTCGACTTCACATGCTTGGAAACCGCGAAGGCAAAAAGAGCATCGGCCACTTGTGCCTGGGTCGGCTTGACGTCTCCTTCGAACTTCAGCTCGGACAACGGAGGCGCAACCTGCGTATCCGGCGTCTGAACGAGAAACGCTCCGTCGATATTGCGAAGATCCAGTCCCCGTCCCTCCTCAGATCCTTTCTTGAGGACAAGCAGACGGATATCCTTCTTTTTTGTCAGGATTTCCAGAGCGTCCCCTGTAAATTCCGGAGCAATCACCACCTCAAGGAAAATCTTTGACATCTCAAGTGCCGTTTCCCGGTCCAGAGGGCGATTGACGGCGACAACACCGCCGAATGAGGAGACGGGATCGGTATCCCTTGCCTGCACATAAGCCGACAGAAGCGTGTCCCCGAGAGAGACGCCGCAGGGGTTGTTATGCTTTACGATGACCACGGACGGATCAGAGAACTCCGAGACGAGCGACCAGGCCGCCTGGGCATCGAGAAAATTGTTGTAGGAGAGTTCTTTTCCATGGAGCTTTGTCGCATTGGCAAATCCTGTCTTCACGCCGGACGGAGCATAAAGAGCCGCCGACTGGTGTGGATTTTCTCCGTAGCGAAGCCCCTGGATTTTAGTCAGGGACAACGAAATCGTCTCAGGCAGTTCCGAAGAAGAGGTGGAGCCATCGCCTCCCGCAAGCAGCCCTTCAAAATACAGGGCGATTCTCCGGTCATATTCTCCTGTGGTCGCAAAAGCCTTCTGGGCGAGTCCCCGCCGGACATCCATCCCGATTTCGGTCTCTTGTTCAAGAAGGGAAAGAATCCTTGAATAATCGGACGGATCGGTCAAAACCAGAACAGACTCATGGTTCTTGGAAGCGGAGCGGATCATGGAGGGGCCTCCGATATCGATCTGTTCGATGGCTTCTTCCGGCGTCACTCCGGGTTTTTCAATCGTTTTGGCAAAAGGGTAAAGGTTGACGACGACCATGTCGATCGGACGGATCCCATGCTTCTCCATGGCCGATACGTGCTCCGGATTGTTCCGAAGCCCGAGAAGTCCCCCGTGAATGGCCGGGTGAAGGGTCTTGACCCGGCCGTCCATCATCTCGGGGAAATGCGTTACGGAAGACACATCGGTCACTTCAATGCCGTTCTCCCGCAAATGTTTGGCCGTTCCTCCCGTTGACAGGATTTCCATGCCGAGGCCTTTAAGTCCCCTTGCAAAGGGGACGATCCCCGTCTTGTCAGAAACACTGATAAGGGCCCGTTTATTTTTCCAGCTGACTGTCTGCATCGGTCGATGACTCCTTAGGATGAATTGATGTTGTAAAAAGACGTCTTCCCCTTTCAGGAAGCGGACTTTTTCGCTTCCAAGGGGTTTTTGAAAGAGGGGATCAGGTAGAGATCCACTTCCAGAATCGGAAGATTCGATATCGCTCCCCTTCTTGGAATATGAAGGGTCTTCAGATAGACAGGGTCTCCCCACTTTCCCGAAAGCTCCTCAAAAAAGTGGCCATGTGGCCCATTCTGGACCAGAAGAACGGGTTTTCCCGCAAGCGCCCCAGCCTCTTTGGCCGTGATTTCCGTCGTCCTGAAATGACGGACAGGATGAATCTGGTAGACGGGAGTGCGGCCATATTCCAGGAATTTCAGCTCCCCTGTGTTCGTATAGCCATCCGAAACCCATCCTGCCGGTTTTTCTCCAGGAGGAAGCGTGCGGACAACGTCCCTGATCTCATGATCGAGCATCCTGAATCCATGGAGACGCCCTGTCGGATCTCTCTGCGGATTCAGGGGAATCACAGGAATCAAGGCCTGGACCGTCACAACCCCCACCATGAAACAGCCCAGCCCAATGGAAAAAACAACCGTTTTCCGGAGACGGTCCGAGCCTTCAAGCCATCGTGGGATCAGGGCGCCCAGAATGACAAAGGCCCCAAGATACCCCTCCACGGCCCAATTCGCCTCCACTTTTCCATGAAGGGCCGAATAGCCGAAAAAGAAGAGGACCGGATAGGAAATCAGCCAAAGATACAGCTCCGGATCAGGAATTCTCCCTGAAACCCATCGGACAAATCCCCGAAACCCTGCCACCACGACCATCAGAAAAATTCCCGGAGTGAGCATCAGAAGCTGTCCGCCCAGATAGTCCGGAACCGTTTGCCAGGCAGGGGCCTGGTGAAGTCCCATCCCGTGGTGCCACTGAAAGAGATACGAGGCCCAACCGTGGTTCTTGTTCCAGATGACATCCGGCAAAAAGACAAGAAAGGCGACCCCGACAGACAGGAGCACAATGGGGGAAAAAAGCCACTTTCGCCGTTCGGGAAGCAGGATCAGGTAAAGACCGATTTCCGGAAGGAGAAGGATCATCGGATATTTTGCCAAAAGGCCCAGGCCAAAGAGAAGTCCCGAAAAAAGGATATAGCCTTTTCTGTTTTCTGTAATGCCCTTGTAAAAGACCAGAGCCGCCCAGAAGTAGAGAACGACCTCGGGAGTATCCGGAGTCATCAGGAACCCGCCTGCGGAAAACAGGATCGTCACATTGATGAGCACCACCGACCAGAGACCTGCCCAACGGTCCCGCAAGAGGGTCTTGCCTCCCCAGTACATCATGAAAGAGAGCAGGAGCGTTGAAATGAGGGGGAAAAATCGGATCGCAAAAACATTGTTCCCGAACAGGTCGGTGCATCCCCGTATGATCCAGGCGATCAGGGGAGGATGGTCGAAATATCCCCCCTGGGGGGATAGCGACCATGTCCAGTAATAGGCTTCATCGGGCGCCAGCCCTGTCCCGAGGGAAAGCGCCAGGTGCAGAAGGAGGCTTCCCAATGTCACCGAAATAGCGATACGGCCTGGATGCCGGTTGAAAAATTCCTTCAATGAATTGCGCCTTTGCGATATCTCCTGCGAAAATGCAGAAGTCTTAAAAGACTGTCTCTCAGAATCTTTCCGTTGAGCGTCGACACACCCAGGATCCGGTCCGTAAAAGTAATCGGAACCTCTGAAAAAGAATAGCCTTTCTGGTTCAATACCATCAATATCTCCTGAAGAACGGAAGGTCCCCTGCTTTCAAGACTTTCCCAGGGAACAGCAGCGAGAGCCTTGCGCGAAAAGATCCGGAACCCGGAGGTGATGTCACGATAGGGAAGATCCAGAACAGCCCTGGCATATATGTTGGCAAAAGTCGTCAGCCATACCCTGGACATCGGCCTTCCGACCTGCCTCCCCCCCGGAACAAGCCTCGACCCGATCGCCCCGTCCGACAGTGCCGCCCCTTCGAGAAGGACGGAAAGATCTTCCGGAGAATGGGAACCGTCGGCATCCATTTCTCCGATCAGGGGAAAGCCGAGCTGAACGGCCGTTACCATCGCCTCGATCCCCGCAGGTCCCCGGCCCCGGTCCTTGAGTCTCTCCAGAAGGTAGACCGGCTCGTTTTTCTCCAGGATATAGTTCTCGACAATCCGGGATGTTCCGTCGGGCGAATTGTCGTCGGCGACCATGACCGCTCCACCGTTTTTAAGGGCCAGGACCCGTTCAATCATCGAAATGATGTTCATGCTTTCGTTGTAGGTCGGAATGATCATGACATAGCGCATCTCCCCCGGATTGTATCCTTTGGGGGAGACCAGCCTCGATCCGGACTTTTCCGACAGCCTTGACAAGAGCCCGGACAAATCAGTGTCCGGCAGTTTTTTCGGGACCGATTTTTCTCCCGTCATAAAAGCTTTCCGATCAGCTGGCGTCTTTCGGTCGGCGGCAGCTCCCATTGACGAAGGATCGAAGCCAGGACCGTTTCCGGACGGATCAGTTCCATGCAGGACGGATGGATATCGCATGACCTTTTGTAGCACGGAGAACACTCAATTGGTGTAATGATCTTTTCCCCCCTTCCGAACATTTCGATTTCAGTTGGCTGTGTCGAACCGAAAAGGCTGACGACCCGGGCACCGACAGAAAGACCGACGTGCATCCCCAGAGTGTCTCCGGTCAGGACAACATGACACAGGGAAACAAGTGCCGCAAAAACGCCCAGAGAGTGGCCTGTGCCGACATCCTTGATGAAAGGACCTTCAAATCGGCGATGAAGCTCGGAGATCCGGTCCGACTCCCGGTCCCCTCCCAGAAGAAGAACCGTGATCCCCTTCTTTTCAAGTTCCTGAAGAAGGGCGACATATCCCAGGAGCGTCCAGTCCTTGTTTACAAAAACGCCGCCGGCTCCCGTATTGATACCCAAGACCTTTTGTCCCGGAGCAAGTCCCGATCCCAGGAAAAGGCAGCGGGCCTTTTCCCGATCCTCTTCCTTCAGGTCCAGTTGATAATCGTCAATCGCAGGGTCGTAGGGAATATTGACGGCTTCAGCCAAAAGATCGGGGTAGGTTCGGCGATTATGGTGAAACTTCAGATCGTTATCCAGACCGAGACGATAATAATAAGCCATTTCGCCATTGAGTGGGTAGACCGATCCGCAACCATCCACCCCCATGCCCCGCTTGTCTTTCGATCTGGCAAGCATGGCAAGCGCGGCCACTTCGGGTTCCTTGTCCAGAGAAAGGACAAGATCAAACTCTTCGACCGACAATCGGGCAATCACCTCTACCGAATAAGGCCAGACCCTGTCGACAATCGATTTGGGAACCAGAGGAACTGCAGACGGAGCTGTAATCCATGTCAGATGGCTGTCGGGGTACTTCCTCTTGATTCCGCCCAGAAGAATCGTTGTTCTCAAAACATCGCCAAGCGCCCCTGTCTTGATGATCAGGATCCTTGTCCCCTGGGGGAAGTAATCGGGACATCCCCTGCACTCCCGATTAAACTTGCACGGCCGGTCTCCGATGTAGTGGCGGCAGTCGAGGGCCACCTCAACAGAACTGTCCGGTCCTTTTCCAAAAACGGAAAGCTTCATCAAGCGCTGCTCCTTTTCTCATTGGCGAAACCTTTGGGAGTGGCAACCCAACGGGCAGGGCTCCCAACGGATTCAGAAATTATCTTTTTTTGGGCCAGGGATCCTTTAAAAATCGCGTCATCCGATAAATATAAAAAACTCTTGCCAGACGTCCGTTTCGGTAGATCCTGAACGAAGGCATCGGCGTGATCGACGCGAATGTTCCCGCAGGAAAATAAGTCCTTGGATCTCTGGGGTATTTGTCCGTTGCAACATAAATAGCATCCATCCCGATGAATTTCTGGGGAGGATTCCAGAAATCGAACTGGTTCGGATTGGGAGAAAGGCAGAGTGTCCTGTCAGGAGCATTCTCATAAAAAGCCAACTCGTCCGCCGTGTTGAAATGCTCGGAAATAAAGATCACATTCTTGCGGCCATCAGTCCCCAGAATACCATCAAGATTTTTGGCCAGTCGCCGAAACCCGAAGAGGTCGTTGGTAATATCCACCCAGGGAGGAACGGGCTTCCAGGAAGTGGACAGGGCCAACGGGTGGGTCGTCAGGCGAAGGGCTGGGGCTTCTTTCGGGAGAGGGATCAGGGCAAAGACAACCTGGATGGGAGCCAGGAGCGTCAAAAACGCCCCCAGCCCCATCCCCGCCTTATACCAGAAGATCACCCGGGAAGAAGCACCCTCATGACGCCACAGAGCAAGAGCCAGAATAGCTACAAGATACCCTAAAGCCGGCCAATGGGGCAAAATGGGGTGAACGATGCCTATCGCATTAAAAAAAAGGATGGGAACAACGGCAAAAAGAAAAACGATCCGCCACCTAAGCCTCTCAAGCGACAGGGGGGCCTCCTTGATCTTCCGGTAAAGAACGACAAGGGAAAGAATCAGGAGAACCCACAGGACAGGAGAAAGATAGCCGGCCTGACCGAAGATCATCTGGTAATAGCGGACAAAATTGAAACCCGAATGCCCAAGTCCATGGGTGAGCTGAAAGAGAAAGGAGGCCCCTCCATGGAGACTGTTCCAGTAAAAGATCGGCCAGGAGACCAGAAGTCCCAGAAAAAGCGAAACCCATGGGCCGGAAGTCAAGAGAACTCTTTTGAGAGTCGGCTCGAGAAACAGGATCAGAAAAGTCACAACCGGCAAAAGCACCGCATTATACTTTGACAGCAACCCGAACCCGAACAGAAGACCCAGGAGCAACCAGTTTACCAGAATCGATGATCTGGAAATCGCCAGCCGGGAATCCGGGGAGCGAATCCTAGCCGCAAGCCCCGGGAAAAAAGTGATCACAACATAAAGGTACAAAAGCCAGAAAACCGACAGCGGATCATCAGGGATCATCAAGGTCGATCCCAGAATACCGAAAAGCGGAATCACGTTCAAAAGGATGATCGAGGAACGGACGACACGCCTGTCTTTGGTCAGAGAGAAGGCGATCAGCGTAAAAAGAATCGATGAGAGAAAGAAACAGACCGGTGCGAAAAAACGGACGGCAAACTCGTTATGGCCAAAAACGGCCATTGCCCCCCGGATCAGAAGGCCGATCATGAGGGGATGATCAAAAAAGCTGAAGTCGGGATGGGCCGCATACATGTAGTAGTGGGCTTCATCGTTTCCGAGATCGAATCGTCCGATTAAAAGCATCCGGAAAACAAAAGGAACCAGAATCCAGAAGAGAATCACCCGGTCCGAAAAAATTCCCCGAAAGCCACCTGAAGCAGGTTTTCTGTGGTCAGGATCCAAAAGATGAATCCGTTTCTACCCGACTGGGGAAAGGAAGGAAAAACGCTCGGCAAGCCTCAGGGCAGCCCAGGAAACGCCCAGCCCCAAAAGAGTCCCGATTGCTGCGCCGCCGATCACATCAAGAGGATAGTGAACCCCGATATAGACTCGGGAATAGCAAACTGCCGCCGCAAACAAATAAGCCGGCACGGCCGCTTTTGGGTAAATCCGGGAGAGAATCGTGGCTGCACAAAAAATATTGACCGCATGGGACGAGGGGAAAGACCAGGAATCGGAGCAGCCCTTCAACAAATGATCCGAAACGATCCCGTGGCAGGGACGGGGCCTGGCCACCAGGCTCTTGATCCCGAAACTCGACAGGGGATCGCTGATCCCCACTCCCGCAAGAAGGGAGGCAACCAGGAGACGGCCTCTGTTGCCGCATGTGGTGAGCAAAAAAAGAGCCGCGACAACCGCCGCCAGACCGAAGTTTTCCGGAACGGTGATAAAGACCATGAGGGAGTTGAGCCATTGGGGATGCGGTCCGAAGAGGACACTGTTGTAAATCGCACGGTCTTCGGAAAGGAGGGATTCGATCACTCCGTACCGTCCTCTTTCCGGTTGAACGACTGATTTTTCCTAAGATGAAGCTCTTCTCTAAGGTCGGAAATAATGCGCTCGAGGGACTCGATCCGTTCAAGATAGGGATCGGGCATGTCCTGGTGGTTCAAAAAGTCTTCGGGATAACCGATATCCTTGGATCTGACCACGCGGCCCGGGATGCCGACAACGGTGCAGTTTGAGGGAACAGAACGCAGGACAACCGCATTGGATCCGACACGAACACCGTCACCAATCCTGATATCTCCCAGGATCTTGGCGCCGGCACCCACCAGAACATGGTTGCCGAGGGTAGGATGCCGCTTGTGACCCTTGTCTTTTCCGTTTCCCCCAAGACTCACACCCTGAAACAATGTCACGTCGGCTCCAATGATCGTTGTTTCTCCTATGACAACCCCCATCCCGTGATCGATAAAAAACCCCTCTCCGATGGATGCGCCAGGGTGGATCTCGATTCCGGTCAGGAAACGGGAGACGGCCGACAAGATTCTCGCCAGAAGACGGAAGCCCTTCCTGTGGATCGGATGGGCCAATCGATGCAGAAAAACCGCATGGAACCCGGGATAGGTCAAAAGGACCTCCAGGGAGGACCTTGCTGCGGGATCCCGGTCGAATACCGCACGCAAGTCGCACCCCACCATCTTCCAGAAGCCGTCAGTGGAAGCGCCCGTCCCTTTCCTCTCATCGATGCTTTTTTTCGGACCTTCTCTATCCATACGCCTATTCTAAGCTAGTGAATCAAACAGGAACAACGGTCACCACCGCCATTGCGACGATTCCTTCCTCCCTGCCGGTAAATCCCATTTTCTCCGTTGTTGTCGCCTTGATTGCAACATCTTCCGCCGACACGCCAAGAATTGGCGCCAGAATCTGTTGCATCGCCGACACATGGGGCGCCATCTTGGGTCTTTCCGCAAGGATCGTAATATCCGCCTGGTACGGGGCATAGCCTTTCTTCCGGACGAGAGCCACGATTCTGGTCAGAAAGAACAAACTGTCCATTCCCCGATAGGCGGGGTCCGAAGGAGGAAAATGGCGTCCGATATCTCCCAGCCCGCACGATCCAAGAAGGGCGTCACACAAGGCATGGACAACCGCATCGGCATCCGAGTGGCCCATCAGCCCCCTGTCAAAGGGAATATGCACCCCTCCAAGGATAAGCTTTCTCCCGACCTCGAAGGGATGGACATCCACCCCCTGTCCGACCCTCGGATAACGCACCGCCACTTTTGTCTTCTCATCCTTTTCAGCTTCAGAACCGCTCACCCGTCTCTCCTTAAGAGTTAAAAACTGCCGACGCTCTCCAGTACCCGTTTCTGAGCCCAGACAAGATCCTCCGGCGTCGTGACCTTCCTGTTGTCTTCCGATCCCAGAACAATTCTTACAGGAAATCCGGCCCAGAGCAAAAGTCCGGCTTCATCGGTAAAATCAGGATCCCCGCACTCCAGGGCTTTCCTTCTGGCCTCGAGAAAAAAGGAAAAAGGCGCTCCCTGCGGCGTCTGGGCCCGATAGAGATGATCCCTGGGAACGAGTTCTTCAATGTGCGGGGAAGTTGCCCCGGGTTCAGTCCTTCCGGCCGTTAACGGAGAATGGCTCCTCCAAAGGGTATCCGCCAAAGGTATTCCCACCGCTATCGCCGTTTTCTCCGACAGGGAATCCATGAGCCGCCCCATGATTTCCTGCGACAGAAAGGGCCTTGCCGCATCATGCACAAGAAGATATTCGGGTTTTTCAGGCAAATCATCGAGAAGGAGCAAGCCCTTGTAAACGGTATCCTGCCTCCTTTTCCCTCCCTCAAAAAGAAGGATCCGGCCGGAGGCAATCTCCCCTGGAAAATATTCTTCAAGGTCCTTTTTGACCAGGGGGATCCGATCCGCAGAAAGACCCACAACAATGCGGTCGACAGAGGGCATCTTGAGAAACAGATTCAGGGAATACCAGTACATCGGCTTGTCCGAAAGCAGCAAAAACTGCTTCGGGACCGGAGTTCCGACCCGAAGTCCCGAGCCTCCCGCCGCCATCAGGATGGTGAGCTTTTTCAAAACAGGGCTATTCCTGACGGGATTCATTGTCATCCCGGAGTTTGCCGAAGATCATTCTTCCGGCGGAAGTCTGAAGCACGGAGGTCACTGAAACCTCCACGTTCTTGCCGATTGATTTCCGGGCATTGTCGACGACAATCATTGTCCCGTCATCAAGGTAAGCAATCGCCTGGCCAAACTCTTTTCCTTCCTTCACCAGGTAGATTTTCATAACCTCACCGGGAAGGACCACAGGTTTCACCGCATTGGCAAGATCGTTGATATTCAAGACCCTGACTCCCTGAAGTTCAGCCACCTTGTTAAGATTCAGGTCGTTCGTGATAATCCGCGCTTTCATCCGTCGGGCCAGTGCCACAAGTTTGGCATCGACATCCTTGATGTGGGGAAAATCTTCATCAGTAATCTGGATCTTGATCTGGCTCATGGAGCGCATCCGGTGCAGGATATCAAGACCTCTGCGGCCTCTGGCCCGTTTCAGGCCGTCGGCGGAATCGGCGATATACTGAAGCTCCTGAATGACGAACTGCGGAAGATAAAAGATCCCTTCAAGAAAATCGGTCGCACAGATATCGGCGATGCGACCATCAATAATCACGCTGGTATCAAGGATCTTTGGAGGAATGGCCCGGTATCCCTCGAGCCAGAATGAAAGGATTGATCCGGCATGCTGAAACTCCCGGCCGGCACGGATTCCGGTGATCAGGCCGAAATAGCCCATGATCAGACCGATGAAGACATCCATCGGAGCGGTCTGTTCAAGGGACATGTGAAAGAGTGTCCCCGTGGAATAGGTCAGGAGACCTCCGGCAATCAGCCCTCCGTAAAGTCCTACAAGACCGCCAAGAACGATCCTCAGGGGGAACTTGCCGAAAAGATACTGGACCAGGATCGCCGATCCGCCGACCGCCATCCCGATCCCAAGACCCACCGGCCATGGATCTTCCCTGATGACCGTGAAGACATAGATTCCCGCCACCGCGGTGACAACAAGAAAAAGCATCTGGGTAATCATGGATCGCGTCAGTTTTTTCATATCAGAGGGTTCCGTTCCAGTTTTGAAAAAGCGATATCGGGAGTTCCCGAGTCATGTAGCCCATGGGATTTGCCAGACTCTTCCCCTCGCTCCTGCCATGAGGAAAGGGAAAGTGACATGATCAGCATCAGAAGAAGTGACCCCGACCCGCCCCAGATAGGATGGGCCATCCCCGCCATAAGGAGATTGATCAGAACGCCAACAAACAAGACCTTTCCAAAAACAGGATCAAGATGCCTTCTCTCCTGGGAAAACGCATAAAATCCCCATAAGAAGAGCCATAGAATCATGAAAACAACACCCAATGTTCCGTACTCTCCCAAGAGATTAAAAAAGAAATTATGGCCATGGGAAGCAAAATCAGGGAGGTGGTAAATCCGATGAATGTTTTTCATCTGGAAATTATCCGGACCGATTCCTAAAAGGGGATGGGTCTTCCACATGAGAATCGCCCCTTTCCAAGCATCGTATCGAGAGATGAAGGAACCATCGTGGCCAGGAGCCAGAGCTGTCAGGATTTCCCCTCTCACAATCGGGATCGCCAACAGAAACATGATAACAGCAAAAACAACTCCCAACCCTTTGAAAAAGACCTTTTGAGATCCCTGAAGATAGAAGATGGCAAAAGCCACAACGGGCAAGGATATCAAAAAGGCCCGACTATGACAGAGAAGAATAAATAGAATCAGTAGAGGAAATCCCAAGATAAAAACCGCCGGCGACAATTTCAGCCTTGCCCGTTTAAAAAAACAGATAATCAAAAGTATCATGAAAAAAGAAAGAAACTGGGCAGTTGAGTTTTTATCACCGAGATTCATGATCCCGAGAAAATCTATTTTTTTCATGGCTAGCAGCGTTACACCCACAACTCCACCGGCGATCACCCCTGAGAAAATAGCCAGAATGCTCCGACTGGCAATCTGTAAGGGATTTTTCCCAAACGAAAGGACCGACCAGAAAAGCAGAAGTCCAAAAATGGACATCAGATCCCCCCAGAATCCGCGCATCGCCTGGAACAGATTGATCGAATTCAGTGCGGACAGAAGAGAAACACTCAAAAAACACCACAAAGGCCAGGTCATCCTGAAAAAACGCCGCCAATAGGAA
>JAKAYF010000042.1 GCA_021816465.1 Nitrospirota bacterium | reverse complement strand
AAAGTCCGAGTCTAAAAATATTCAGGGAGGCGTTGTGGTGGGGATAGCCGGGGTCTTCGCCGCTTTTGATCCGGCGAAAAAATGCCTGGAGCGCCCGGTCGATGCGAACCGCCACATTCCGGAGCGTTTGGGAATAGACCGTATCGAGGGAAGGTCGTTCCCTTTTCAATGACGGGAGTGTGTTCTGCTGTCCGTAATGGGACAGGGAAACGCCGTACCAGTCCCAGGCGTTCTTTCTGTGTTCCAGAAAATGGTTATAGAGCCATCGGCACTCTTCGAATTGTCGATTCAGAAGAGCTTCCTGTTTGCTGGTCGGATACAGCCGATACCTGAACTTTTTAAGCTGTTGTTGCTTTAGTTTGAAAAATGAGATACTGCAAGCATTCATCCTTGGCGAAAGAGCCTGAGGGAGGGAATTCTGCGTTGAACATGTTAAACTGAAGGGATGAACCGGATTTGATCGCAGTGGAAGATCAGTTTTGATGGTGGGCGATACAGGTTTCGAACCTGTGACCCCTGCCGTGTGAAGGCAGTGCTCTACCGCTGAGCTAATCGCCCTTCAGGAAGGCCCATCATAACCAAATGGTCCGGGTTAGACAAGAGCCGGACAAAACACGTGGAAAAATTTCCCGCCGGGAATCCAAGGAGTCTTCTCTCCCAACTTCCGACGGACCCCGGCATCGACCAATATCAGAGACAGGAGAAAAAGAGACCTCGTGGAAATCAAAGAGACATTGAACCTTCCCAAGACAAATTTTCCAATGAAGGCGGGACTTCCTGAAAAAGAACCCTCCATCCTGAATCACTGGAATGCGACCAAGCTCGAACAGGCCCTTTTGTCCCGGATGAATGGCCGTTCCCTTTTTATTCTCCACGATGGACCTCCTTACGCCAATGGGCATCTTCACATGGGCCACGCCCTGAACAAGGTGCTGAAAGACATGATCAACCGGGTTGCCATCCGGGAAGGAAGGCGTCCCGTCTATATTCCTGGCTGGGATTGCCACGGACTGCCGATCGAACACAAGGTTTTGAAAGATCTGAAAAAGAATCGCTCGGAAATGACCGCCGTCGAAATCCGTACAAAATGCAGGGAATCCGCCAACGAATTCGTCAGGATCCAGATGGAGGAGTTTCGCCGGATGGGGGTCATGGCCGACTGGGAACACCCCTATCTCACAATGTCCTTCGACTATGAAGCCTCCATCCTCGACTCTTTTGGCAAAATGGTCAAAAAGGGACTCGTCTACAAGGGCGTCAAGCCGGTTCTCTGGTGTCCCCAATGCGAAACAGCCCTTGCCGAAGCGGAGGTCGAATACGAAGACCATACATCCCAGGCCGCGACAGTCCTTTTTGCTGCCCCCAAAAAAGGCGGTTCTCCTGAAAACGCCTTTATCGCCATCTGGACCACGACCCCCTGGACGCTCCCGGCCAACAAGGCAGTTGCCTACCATCCCGATGCCATGTACCTTGAGCTCCGGCATCTGGGAGGAGAAGCGTCAGCTCCCTTCGCTCAGGACGACCGCCTCTATGTCTCTCATGCGCTCTGGACGGAAGAGGGACACTTTGCAGGCCTTGGCGATCGCTCCAAAGAATTTTCCATCGCGAGAACCCTGAAAGGAGAAGATCTGGCCCGGGAGATTCCCGTTGTCACATCCCCCTTGACCGGAGCACAGGTCCCTCTCCTCCCGGGAGATTTTGTCACGATGGATCAGGGAACGGGGATGGTCCACATCGCTCCCGGCCATGGAGAGGACGACCACCGGCTTGGGCTCGCCCATGGCCTTCCCATCGAGGCTCCCGTCGACAATCGGGGACGATACCTGCAGACACTGGCCGACATGGGCCTTGAAGATCTGGTCGGGAAACCCGTCATGGCTTCGAACGACCAGGTTCTGGCCCTTCTTGGCACTATTGGCCGGCTGGTTTCCCATTCCGCCTATCGCCATTCCTATCCCCACTGCTGGAGATGCAAGAAACCGGTGATTTTCCGGGCAACGCCACAGTGGTTTCTTTCCCTTTCCACCGAAAATCTCCGACAAAGGACCCTGGCGGCGATCCGGACCGTCTCATGGATCCCTGCCAGGGGAGAAAACCGGATCACCTCCATGATCGAGAACAGGCCCGACTGGTGCCTTTCAAGACAACGCTCCTGGGGCGTTCCGATCCCGGCGCTCGGATGTTCCGACTGCGGGGAAAGCTTTCTCGACAGCAGTCTCATCGATCGCCTTGTCGCCAGAACCAGACAGGAAGGAATCGATTTCTGGTTTGATCCGGAACAGGCTGCGGAAATCAGGAAGGGGGTCTCCTGTCCCCGTTGCCAGAGCCGGAATCTCGAACTCGAGCGGGATATCCTCGACGTCTGGTTCGACTCGGGAGTCAGCCATGAAGCGGTGCTCAGGGGACGGCCGGGGCTCTCCTGGCCTGCAGACCTGTACCTTGAAGGATCCGACCAGCACAGGGGATGGTTCCACTCCTCGCTTCTGACAAGCGTGGCCCTTCATGATGCGCCTCCCTACAAATCTGTCCTGACACACGGCTTCGTCGTCGACGGACAGGGAAGAAAAATGGCCAAGACAATCGGAAACGTCATCAGTCCGTCGGAGATCATCAAGCAGCACGGAGCAGACATCTTGCGTCTCTGGGCCGCCTCTTCCGACTACCGGGAGGATATCAGGCTTTCACCCGTCATCCTCTCCCATCTCGTTGAGTCCTATCGCAAGATCAGGAACACATTCCGCTTCATGATGGGAAATCTCTACGACTACAAGGAAGATGCCCTGAAAACAGAAGATTCAAAAGATCCCCTTGACCGCTGGATACTCTCTCTCTGGGAAGGAACCAAAGCAACAATTATCGGATCTTACAGGGAATATGACTTTCCGGCGGTCGTACACCACCTCTCCTCTTTCTGTTCCGTTTCCCTGTCGGCTCTGTACTTCGACATGATCAAGGATCGCCTTTATACGGAGGCCGCGAGATCTCCCCTGCGGACCGGAACACAAAAAACGATGGCAATGATCCTCCGGGAGCTTTTGCTCCTGATCCAGCCGATCCTCGTTTTCACATCGGATGAGATCGCCGAACACCTTCTCCCCCTCGGTTTTCTTCCGGAGGGCACACAAGATGCGGCAACATGGATCCAGAGCGAGCTTTACCCGCCGTTAATCCCGGGCCGCCGGGACGAAACGCTGGAAAAAAGCATGGAAGAACTGTTGATCTATCGCCAGGAGTTTGGACGGATCATTGACGACTTAAGGAAAAAGAAAGAAGCGGGATCCGGACTCGATGTCGAAGTGGCGTTCATCACCGGAAACAATCCGGTTCCCGAGCCATGGAAGCACTTTCCGGCGGACTACCCGGCCATGTTCCTCATCGTATCGGGATTCAAATTTCTCAGGGAGCGTCCGAATGAGGACCCCTCTTCCATTCTGGCGGTCACGGAAAGCCAGGCTCTCCCGGGAGCGACATGGGTTATCCGCCGGGCTTCGGGAACCAAATGCGAACGCTGCTGGATGGTGACACCTGCCACCGGGGACAACCCCGACAAGCTTCCGTTATGCCACCGATGCTTCCCGATCGTTTCCGGGGCCAGGCGGCCAGAAGAGGGTTCCCCTGATGGAATCTAGCTCAGAAAGAGCCGTTTCGTGGAAATTCAGCTGGTGGATCTACACGATAATCGTATTGTCCGTTTTCCTCGTGGACCAGCTTACAAAAAACTGGATCCACCAGGCGCTCTTTCCGGGAGAGGCGATCGTCGTCATCCCCCACTTCTTCCAGATCGTCTCGGTCAGAAATGGCGGAATCGTCTTCGGAATGTTCCAGGGCAACGGGGAAAACCTGCACCGGATGATTCTGGTGGGAGTCACCGTTGCGGCGGCGGCAGGGATCATTTATTATAGTTCCAGAAGGCGGCGCGAGGGAGGTTTTGAATTCCTCCCCCTGGCGCTGGTTCTGGGAGGTGCCCTCGGAAACCTGAGCGACAGGGTTCTGGGGGGCCGGGTCGTGGATTTTCTCGATTTCCAGGTCGCGGGACATCACTGGCCGGCTTTCAATGTCGCTGATTCGGCCATTGTCATCGGTGTTTCCCTGCTCGTGGGCTTCGGACTTTTCCCGACACCTTCCGGAACGTCTCCGGAATCATCACCCGGAAAACCCCAAAATCCCGGTAATACGGCTCAATAGGAAAGATTTTAATGAAAAAAAAGTGCGCCGGGCAAAGGAGGTCTCTCCATGGACAGTGCTGAAAAGCAGTTGACGCCCAGAATACAAATAGCTCTTGAGAACAAAGAGTGGCTCAAGGCCTACAATCTTTGTCTGGCCCTCCTTGACTCCGATCCCAAATCGGAGGTCGGAAGATATTGTCTGATCGACTCGCTCATCATGGCCGAACGTTTTGACCTGGCGATGGCAAAGGTCCGGGAGTTTCTGGTCGAGATCCCGAAAAACAATCGGCTTTCGCTCTATCTGCTCCACCTTCTTGTCTACCACCGGGAATTCGAAGAGGCGACGACGGTCGGACGCATGCTTCTGAAACGAGCCCTTTCCACCTCCGAACAGCGCGACGCGATGCTGCATACCGCCTTCGCACTCCACGGGAAAGGTGAAATCCGCCAGGCCGTTCGGCTTTTGAACACTCTTCTCGAAGAAGATCCCCTCAATACCGATGCGTTTGAGACACTTGGAAAAATCTTCTTTGAACAGGGCCATCTCGATGAAGCCGAGAGAATTTTCCTTGAACTGTCAGAAGTCGACCCCACCCATCCCAGGGTCCACCAGCTTCTGGGCCTTCTTTACTCGGAACAGGGAAAGTGGGAAGAAGCTATTTTAGAGTGGGAAGATGCCCTTGAAATCTCTCCAAGCGACGAGATTTTAAGAGAGCTTGGATGGTCGTTGTCCATGGCCGGAGAAAAAGACGCCGCAATCTCCATGCTCGAAGAGGCACTCTCTCTCAACCCGATGAACCTTCAGGCAAGGATTGACCTTGGATCTGTCCTGATGGACCAGGAGAATATCGAACGGGCCATCTCCGAGTGGAAGATCGCCCAGACACAGGATCCTGGAAACAGCATGATCCGGCTCTATCTGGAAAATGCCCAGAAAGCCGCTGCCAGGACGACTGACGCTGCAGTACCCAGAAAACGGTCCCGAAAAAAAGGGGATGCCTGAGACGTCCCGGACTCACCCTGAAACGGGAGAGTTCCGGGAGTACAAGGTTCCCAGAATTGAAACCCCAAGAAGGGTCGACCATTATCTTGTCGCCCAGTGCGTCCCCTTCTCCCGGTCAAGAGTCCATCGACTCATGGAGGAGGGGCTTGTTCTGGTCAATGGCCTGATGGTCTCCCCCTCCCACAAAGTCCGGATGGGTGACACCATCCAGCTCCTGATTCCCCCTCCGCGCCAGCAAATGGATCTGCCCCAGAAAATGGATCTTCAGATCCTTTATGAGGATGATACCGTTCTTGTCCTGAACAAACCCGCAGGTCTCGTGGTCCACCCCGCTCCCGGACATCCCAATGGAACGCTGGTCAACGGGCTTTTGGCCCATTTCGGACACAACCATGGACTTCCGGTCAGCGCGCTTGCCAGTCTGGTGACGGAAACAAAAGACCCCGATGGAGAGGAAAAAGCGCCCCCGGCCGACGGAGACGACGGGGAATCCCCCGGGAAGCTTGCACGGGCAGGGCTGGTTCACCGACTTGACCAGGATACTTCAGGAGTCATGGTCATCGGAAAAACCGAACACGCTGTGAATAATCTGATGATCCAGTTCAGGGACAGGGTCGTTTCAAAACGCTACCTTGCCCTTGTCTCCGGAATCCCCAAAAAGCGACGGGGAGAAATTGATGCCCCTCTCGGCAGATCTTCCCATGACCGGAAGATGTTTGCCGTACGGGAAGACGGAAAACAGTCCATTACACGCTACAGGGTCATAACCTCCTACCGGGAGAACTGCGCCCTGGTGGATATTACCCTCTTAACCGGAAGAACCCACCAGATCAGGGTTCATTTCAAGCATATAGGACATCCCCTTCTGGGTGACAAGGTCTATGCAGGAAAGAACGCAGGCCCTCGCGAACGCTATCCCCGACAAATGCTCCATGCCGCCAGGCTGACCTTTCTCCATCCGGAGACCGGAAACGAGCTGGTCTTTGAAGCCCCTCTTCCTGATGATTTCGCACAGGCCATTGAACATCTGACACCGCTCGAAAGTCCGGGAACGACCTGAACAAAAAAAGGGGAGACGGGACCGATGGCCCCGACTCCCCTCCCGAAAAAGGCCCCCTTCAACAAGGGCCGATGAAGAACTTGCCTACAGGAGTCTCATCACCATTCCGGTCAACGGTTTTGGATAGAAATAGGTGGATTTCTGGGGCATCAGCTCACCCCTGAGAGAGACGTCTTCCACAACCCTGGCACCGGTGGGTCGCAGGATAAAGGCCACAGGATACTCACCGGCACGTATCTTTTTGATGACTTCCTCTGCGGACTTGCTGTATCGAAGAAGGTCTTCCTTGGCCACACGCTCACGGGTGACGGAAAGAACCTCGGCCAGAACTCCCTCCTGCAGCCAATAGCTGTCAAGCGCCTGGACCCCCGGCCCCTTGGCGCGGGGAAGCGAGACAATCCGGTACTCCACGGGAGATCCGCCAACCATGCCAAAGATAATTTCTCCGGGTGGCGATTCAAGAAGGGCTTTCTGAAACGCCGTCTCCTGACCAACAGGGAATGTTGCCAGCGTCTTGAGAGGGCTTTTCGGTCCCGTGAGGGCTCCCCAGGGATTTTCGCCCACGTTGTGAACCATCCGGTGTGTCGGGAGGACCGTCAGGCCGGGATTTTCCATCGCAACCAAAAACACCGTCACGAATTCAAACGGAGCATTCGGGCCGGCATTCGGTTCCTCTTTCCTCCGCTCGTTCCGGTAGGCCAGGTAGGTCTCATAACGATGATGTCCGTCGGCGATAAAAAGAGGCGTTGTGGGGAAGAAACCCGAGACAGCCGAAAGCACCCCGGGATCCGTTACGGAAGCAACCTCATGGATAACGCCGTCTCCATCGACGCAACGGAACCGGGGAACCGCAGCAGAAGAAAGGCTTCCCATGATTTTTGCCGCAGGATCGGAGTAGACACAATAGATCTGGCTGAAAGAAGCTTTTGTGGCACGAAAAAGAGCCATGCGGTCTTCTTTTGGTCCGGCAAGTGTCCTTTCATGGGGGTAAACGACCTTTTTTTCCCATTCCTCAAGCCGTACCCGGCCAATAAACCCCTCAACTGTCCGAAGCTCGTTTTCCGGTCCAAAACGATAGCTCATCTTGTAGGTATAAAAGGCGGGGTTCGCATCTTCGACCAGAACTCCCTCCGAAATCATCCTGGCGAGGTCCGATGCAGCCTGTGAATAGCGATTCTTTCCGGGAACTTCTCCTTCAAAACCTTTGGGGAGCTCAAGCCGGATCACATTATTCGGATCCTTTTTATAAAATTCCTCCTGGGCTTCCCTGGAGATGATGTCGTAGGGCGGAGTTGTGAGAGATTCCATTTTCCCCTTGAGGGAATCCGGGTAGACAAGACCTTTGAACGGTTGAACTTCTGCCAAGGTAGATATCCTTTCAGATGGAAGTGTTGCAAACTGGTCGGTAGACCGTTGGGCGATCCGGTTTCAGAGATCCCGGTCGATAATGAAATCCGACAGCGCCAGGAGATTTTGCCGATGGGAAGAGTCCGGGAAGTAGTCCAGGGCGGCACGAGCCTGATTCATAAATCCTGTCGCGCGCGACAGGGCATATTCGAGCGAAGAGGTTTCCTTCATGAAGGAGAGCACCAGTTTCAGGTCTCCCGGAGACAGGTCCCCCTTGCCCATGCAGGAAATAATCTTTTCCCGGTTGGCAGGAGTAACGGCGGAGAGGCAATGAAGAAGAGGAAGAGTCATTTTTCCCTCCGAGAGATCCTTTCCGAGGGTTTTTCCAAGCCTTTCCTCTTTCGCCATGTAGTCAAGCGCATCATCAGCCACCTGAAAGGCCATACCGGCAAAATACCCATAATCCTCGAGAGCCTTTCTTCCCGCAGCGTCAAGACCTCCAAGGACCCCGCCCATCCGGCAGGTTCCGGCTGTGAGCGCTGCGGTCTTCCTCGCAACCACTTCCAGATACTCCTCTTCGGTGGCCCGGGGGTTGTTGTCCAGCATCAGCTCCAGGATTTCCCCTTCGGACATCTGGCGGCATGCCAGTGTCAGGATATCGTTGATTTCATGGTCATGGATACCAGTGGCGACATAGAGGGCCGTCGCATAAAGGTAGTCTCCCACCAGAATGGCCGCCTGGTTGCCCCAGACCTGATTGGCCGCAGGTTTTCCCCGACGAATCTCGGCATGGTCCACGACATCGTCGTGGAGAAGTGTTGCCGTATGGATAAACTCGACAGCCGCCGACAACAGGACCATATTTGAACCCTCGTAGCCGGAAAGGCGGGAGGAGATGATCAGGAGCATCGGACGCAGCCGTTTTCCGCCGCTGCCAAACAGATGGGCAGTGACATCTCGAATTGTGGCATTGGCTTCCAGCGTCAGTCCATGAAGGGAACTCTCCACAGCCTTCAGGTCGCTGGCATAGTCTGTCCACACATTTCTCAGGCTTTCCATCGCAAGGGGATTCATGCGTTATAAATTAAGGCTTTTCCGGAGAACTTGTCAATCAAAAAAATGAGGACTCCAAATCCGGGGAGTTTTTCGTTCCGGCCAGTCCCGACATTCCTCATCTTTCCATCGAAAAAAGACGGGGAGTCCCCCCAAAATACGGAGAGATAGCCTTCCGGTCCGCGCATGGCTTTCCGTAATACTTCCGGTACTGATATGATGGAGGGAGGAGGTACCCCATGAGCGAGGACCCGCGAACATTTCAGCAGACCCAGGTCGGAAAAGACCTTCAGAAGTCCCAGGGCCCCATTCCCTACTGGATGATGATCCTTACGGCCATTGTCTACAGTGTGGCCCTGATATTGTCCCTGCCCCTGTTTGGCAACCGCCACACGCCTGCCAACAGGCCTTCGACCTTTCTGAACAAGACACACACCCGACCCTGGATTGACTACGGGACAGTTGCGGGGGCCGCCTATCTCGGAGTCGGTTTTTACGCCATCTACTATATGATGATGATCCGGCCCAAAAAGAGAAAACACAACAACAGCCAGTTTCCCGAGGAATAAGCCCCTTTGGAACCAGATGAAATGCCGGAAGACACTCCCGTAACCCCTCCTCCCCGACGGAACCTGCTTCCTGCCGTTTTGTACGTCCTGACCTGGATTACGACCACAGGCGCAGGCGCAATGCTTTCAGGGCACAACCCGCTGGACTTTCCCGACGGCTTTCTCAAGGGCCTTCCGTTCTCGTTCACGCTCATGTCCATCCTGACCCTTCATGAGGCCGGACACTATATCGTGGCACGCTGGTACCATGTTCCTACAAGCTGGCCCTACTTCATCCCCGCGCCAACCCTCATAGGAACCTTTGGCGCCATTATCCGGACGCCCCCTTCACCGACCTCCTCCAATGTTCTCTTTGACATTGCGGCAGCCGGACCGGTCGCCGGACTCGTTCCGGCTATTATCGCCCTGATTGCCGGGGTCCACGGGTCGACCGTTGTCAACGCCATTCCGCCCCCTGGCGGCGGACAGCTCGAGCTTGGAGAATCACTCCTCTTCAAGGCGGTCGGGGCGATATTCGGACCGCATGGCACCCATGGAGAACTCCTTCTCTCTCCGGTAGCCTTTGCAGGATGGATGGGCCTCCTTATAACCTCCCTGAACCTTATTCCGGCAGGCCAGCTCGATGGCGGACACGTTTTCTATGCGTATTTCGGAAAACGGATCCACCGGGCCATCAGGCCGGTCATTCTGTCCGTTCTTCTGATTCTGGGATGGGAAACATGGCATGGGTGGATCGTATGGGCGGTACTTCTCTTTATCATGGGGGCAGGACATCCTCCCTCGATCGCTTATGACGAGGGGCTCTCACCGCGAAGGAAACTTCTCGGAATTCTGCTTCTTGTGGTCGAATGCCTGATTTTTGTTCCGTCACCGCTCAAGGGCAGCTAGAAATCAGAGCGCAAGAGTCGAAACCATCTCTCCATGGATAAGCCCGTTTGAGGCGACAATGCAGGCGCTTTTCAAACTATGGGGAGATCCGTCGCGATCGGTGACGAGCCCACCCGACTCCCGCACAATCAGGCTTCCCGCTGCCGTATCCCATGGAGAAAGTCCCAGCTCCCAGAACCCGTCGAGGGCACCTGTCGCGACATAGCACAGGTCGAGTGCTGCCGAGCCCGTTCTCCTGATGCCATGACACTTCTTCCAGAAGCGATCAAAAAAGGGCATATTGTTCCTCTGCGGATCATCCCTCCTTGCGGCAGCAAACCCCGTACACAAAAGGGCATCTGAAAGCCGGGGCGTTTTGGAGACCAGGATCGGCTCCCCGTTCAGGGTTGCCCCCTTCCCCTTTTCTGCCTCAAAGGTCTGCTCCCGGATCGGATCATGAATGATCCCGTACCGAAGGACGCCGTTTTCCTCAAACCCGATGGATATGCAAAAAAATGGAAAATGATGGGCAAAATTGGTCGTTCCATCGAGAGGATCAATCACCCAGCGGCATTCTGAACCGCTTCGAACCTCTCCCCCCTCCTCGCCCAGGATCCCGTCTTCGGGAAAGCTCTCCTCGATGACGGAAACAATTCCCCTTTCCGATGCAAGGTCGATTTCCGTGACAAGATCCATCTCGTTTTTGTAAGAAATCGTCAGACGACGATCAAACCCGGCCATGATCAGCGGGCGGACCTGCTTAATGGCAACCCGCCCCACTGTACGGACCTTTTCCAAATCCCTCATCGATTTCCTTTCCGGAACAATCTTTATATGCCACCTCTAAAGGCCAGTCCCTTTCATCATCAGACAATCAAGGATATCCCACAGACACAGTCTTATGATACACTCATGCGTTAGGAACTAAAAATGGCGGCGGCTGAATTCGCCAATGACAGACTGGACCCTGGCCATTCGGATCCGGCTTAAAATACCTACCTGGGAGCCAACGATGTTCGTAACGATCACATTCATACGGTGGTTGCATCTCGTGGGAGCGGCAGCGCTTGTTGGCGGAATGGTGCTTCAGCTTTTTGTCCTGTCTCCCCTTCTTTCCGGAATCGATCCCTCCGTCAGGGGAAAATTGGCCAAAAAGGCTTCCGAATTTTATCTTCCCGTTTTCTGGGTCAGCATGGCGCTCCTGATCATTACGGGAGCCTTCGTCATTTTTGACCGGCTCGTCTCCCTTGAAAACATGGTCTTTCCCTACAAGAACTCCTATGAGACCTTCTGGCTTCTGAAACTGAGCTTTGTCGGAGCAATCGGCATTCTCGGCATTCTGACGGCCAAAATGTCCGGAGAAATTCGAGGCCTTTCCATCAAACAGCTCGAAGCGACCGCCGATCCCCGAACGATTGACATGATTGAGGTCCAGAAAACGGCACTCAGACGGCGGGTGAGTCTTTTGAGAAACATCAATGTCATGCTTGGTATTTTTGTCCTGCTTTGGGCCGCCGTCCTCCAGAATATTTTTGGTCTGCTGATTCTGCGCTGACCAGACTACCCTATAAGGAGAATCCTTTTGCCCGAAAACTTCCTTCGCCCGGTTTACCATCAGTCCTTTATGGACCGAAAAATTCCCACAACCATGGCTACGCAGCATCCGGACAATGCAAGCGCCCCGTACTGGAAATCCAACGGGGAAGCCTTTATCAGCACACTCGACGAACTCGAGGAATGCTTCAGAAGCTACACGGATATCGGCTGTCAGGAATACATGTGGGACTGGGAAGGAAAGTATGTTGACGAAGGTGTGGTGGACAAACTTTTTTCCTCATACCACGAATACTTCCAGAAATACCAGCTGGGAAAGGATGTCTTCCTCACCTTCAGGCTCCCGAACATCTGGTACGAAAAAGGCTACCGGATCGCCAGGGCCTATATCGGCATCCTGACGTTTGCCGATCTGGCCCGCGATCTCGGACTGAATTCACCGCCCGTCTTTGAGGTCATTCTGCCAATGACGGACGAGGCCCAGAAAATGCTCCACCTCAAGACAACCTTCCAGAAGATTGCCCGGCTGAAAAACCAGGTCTTTGACGAGGTTCCCCTCGAGCAGGAAACCGACTCATCCTATCTCCAGGTCATCCCTCTCATAGAAGGTGTGCCTCAGCTCACAGCATCCCACAACATCCTGATGGAGTATGCCCGGATCCATGAACAGGCCTATGGAGAAAAGCCTCCCTACATCAGACCGTTCATCGCCAGATCGGATCCGGCACTGAATGCCGGATTCATCCCGGCCACGATTGCCGCCAAAGTTGCTCTCTCGGAGTACTACAAATTCGGAAAAGAGTCGGGCATCGGCATTTACCCCATCATGGGCGTAGGATCCCTCCCTTTCCGGGGAGGACTCTCTCCCAATACGGTCCCCCAATTCGCGGAAGAGTATGCCGGAGTCCGCACAGTCACACTCCAGTCGGCCTTCCGGTATGACTACCCTCTCGAGAAAGTCCGGGAAGCGGTCCATCTGCTGAACAGGACACTGCCCTTTACAACACCGCTTTCCTACTCGGAAAAGGAAATCCGGGAAGGGGAACGTCTTGCCACAATCTTTTCAGAGATCTACCAGAAAACGGTTGAAGAGATCGCCGATACCATCAATCTCGTATCAGAGCACATCCCGTCAAGAAGGGAACGACGGTTGCACATCGGACTGTTCGGGTACTCCAGGGGAATCGGACAGAAACGCCTTCCCAGGGCAATCGGCTTTACTGCGGCTCTTTACTCGCTGGGCATCCCTCCTGAGCTCATTTCCCTTGGAAGAGGAATACAACAGGCTCTCTCCGAAGGACTTGAAGAGTCTCTTTCCACTTTCTGCAGGTCTCTCAAGGAAGATGTCCGTCAGGCTGGCTTCTATCTGAACCGGGAAAATCTCCGATTCCTTTCATCGGACAATCCAGCCTGGGAGATGATCTCCAAGGATATTTCCATCGCAGAGTCCTTTTTCAGAATGGAGCTCGGTCCCGTTACGATTGAGCACTACCTGCACAGAAACATCGTTTCGAGCATCTACTTCCTTTTACAGGAAAACAAGAATATTGCTCCCTACCTGCAAGATGCGGCCATTCTCAGAAAATCACTTGGCTGATGGAGACCTGATGAAACCTCTTGAGAACCGCCTATTTCTCCGAGTCGTCATTCCAACCCTGATTACGGTTCTGATCGCCTGGATCCTTTACACGGTGAAGGATCCGATCATGAAGGGGGCGGCTTCCGTCGCCCTTCTTTTCTTTCTGACTTTTTTCTTCTTCGTCCTGAGGAAGCAGTATCAAAACAGGCAGGATTTCAAGATTCCCACCTGGCTTTTCATCACCCTGATTTTCATTTTTATTTCCTTTTTTTCCTTTGTCGGAGCGATTCCCATCATCACGATGTTCACCCACCCTCCGGCAGATATCCCCTGACCAACGACTGTGGCGGAGTTACCACATCTGTGACAACTCCGTCACTCTATTCCTCCCCGATTCTTGGCCGATAAGACCCCTAAGGGGAACGGACAAGTCCCGCGGGTGCTGAATCTCAGGGCCATCCCTCCCCTCCCATTTCCTTCTGGCATAAAAAGTGCTTCAGATACTGCCAGAAAACCTATGGAAGGAGCGACTCAATGAGTGGAACAGTCCGGAATCAGAGAACATTAAAACAGTCCGTTGTCCTTGAAGGGGTCGGGTTACATCAGGGACTCCCCGCAAGAGCCACAATATACCCGGCCCAGTCCGACACAGGCATCGTTTTCGTGCGTGAGGACCTCGGCGGAAAAACCGTTCGCGCTCATGTCGGGAACGTCTCTTCGACCAAATCTGTCCTTTCAACGGTTCTTTCCGAAAATGATGCCGAGGTTCAGACGGTTGAACACATCATGGCAGCCGCCACAGGCCTGTATCTTGATAATATGATCATTTCCCTCTCGGGACCGGAAATGCCTATTCTTGATGGAAGCGCCATCAATTTCATCAAGGCGTTCAGACAGGCGGGAATCGTAGAACAGTCCTCCCCCGCACGCCTTCTCGCAATCACAAGACCAGTCTCCTTTATTCACGGGAACAAGGAAATTCATGCAGAGCCCTCTTCCCAGTTTGAAGTCAATTACGAAATCGATTTTTTTGGAAAGCTGGTCCAGGATTTTTCTTTTCGGTTGACGAAACACCGTTTTCAGCAGGAGATCGCTCCGTCTAAAACATTCTGTTTCGCATCGGATGTCGAAAAAATGCAGGCGGCAGGAATGGCCAAGGGCGGCTCTTTTGAAAATGCGCTTGTCTATGGAGAAGAAGGTCTTTTGAATCCCCATGCCCAGACCTTCGAAAACGAGTTTGTCCGACACAAGATCCTGGACTTTCTTGGCGACATGAGGCTTGCAGGTGCACCTATTATCGGCAAGTTCACGGTCAAGCGGGGAGGGCATGCCTTTCATACCAGGTTCCTTTCCCATCTGATCTCGGAAAATCTTCTGGCAGAAATTGAACATGAACCAGTCTATCAGGAATCTTCCATGGAGCTCGCTCTCCACTGGGCCTGATAAAACAGGGAAAGGGATCCAGGAAGGTCCTGAATCCCTTTCCCGATCAGGAACCTCCTAACTGTTCCTGATCTCCCTCACAAGCCCCTCCACCGCAACAGCTGCATCCTTTTCAAACGATGCAGGAACCGCCGGAAAGAACATATAGACATATCCCCGGGCCTCACCATACCCTGTCCAGATAATCTCATCGTCAGTCGTGTCCCAGATTCGGCCAAAAATCCGAACATGTTCCGCCCCACCGGCGACTTCCGACAACCTGAGATCCGTCTGCAAGAGATAGCGGACATGAAGTTTCTGCCCGAGGGAAGACAGTCCGGCAATTCCTCTCACTGTATCCGGAGATGATTTATTCTTGAGATTTTTCAGGATATCTTCGACGGACTTGTCTTTCAGGTATCCCCTGACGACATCCGGACCGACAATCTTATCTTTTCCAAAGGTTGAAGCCAGATCTTTCCTGAGTTCTGCGCCCAGCCAATGCGTTTCAGCCGGAATTCCCTCCGACTGACCGACAGGAAGAACCGCCATCCCCCCCCGCTCAATCAGGGACGGGGTGAACTTTTCAGTCTTCCACTCAATCGCCGAGAGGTTGTTGATGGTTTTATGGCATGAAGCCATCGTCAGTAAAACCAGAAACAGAAGGGTCAATCCTCCCTGGGGTCTAGCTTTCCGGACTGTCTGACTCTTCCGGATGGTCGAGAAGCTGACGAAAATCCGGGGCATCCGGCATTTGCTCAAGAACTTCCTCCTTTACAAAAATGGGTGCCTTGGCCCTGATGGCCACGGCTATCGCATCACTCGGACGGGCGTCGATCGAAAACTCCGAATCCTTCGACAAAAGATGCAGGGACGCATAAAAAGTCCCTTCCTCCACCCTGGAAATAACAACTGACAACACCTTGACATCCAGATGATCCAGCAGAGCGTTGAACAGGTCATGCGTCTGGGGACGCTCCGGCGGCTGGTTGGCTCGCCCCATAGAAATGGACTGCGCCTCAAAAGGCCCGATCCATATGGGCAAGGTGTGCTCCTTCTCAATATCCTGCAAAATCAGGATATAAGATTTGGTCATCCCGTCAAATATAATCTCTCTTACCTCAAATTCCAGCATGGCAGATCTCCTTTCCTTCTGGCTTATGGTATCCCCCATGGAGACGAATATTCAACTTTTTCATCACATCTTCTTCCGGTGCGATGCCCAGCTGTTTATCCTCTGTGACTGCTCCCGCCACTAAACCATGGATATGGTTGTCGTGGGGGCTTTTTGGGGCTAACCCCGAGACGAAAGCCCGAGTCTCAAAATATTCAGGGAGGCATTGTGGTCCCGATCCTTTTCCATTCCACAACAC
>JAKAYF010000041.1 GCA_021816465.1 Nitrospirota bacterium | reverse complement strand
TACGGCGGCGGTGTCACCGCAACCCACTGGATCACACCGCATTTTGGTCTCACCGCTTCGATTGAAATTGAGTCCTTTGGATTTGGAGGAGGAACTACAGTAAGTCAAGCCCTTCGTGGTGGAGTTACCTCCAGATTTAGTGGTCTTCAGGCAGGAACTCCGATCATTCCGATCACATTGGGCGGTGTCTACGACTTCACCGGCGGAAAGTGTTGGGCCAACCCCCAGATTTTTGGAGATGCCGGTCCTGCCGTCAGCCTCTACGGACAGTCCATGCCGCTTTATGCCGATCTTGGAGTTGGCGTGGTTACTCCCCTTGCCAAGATCTCGGATACCCTGGCCGGAATCGATATCTTTGCCAACATCCGGATGGCCTATTTGAGCAACACTGGCGGTGCATTAAGCCAAGTTGGAAATGCTGTAGCCGGTGGAAGTCTCCCCAATGGCAACGGGAACTCCATGTTCTACATGCCAGTTGAGTTTGGAGCCACATTCGTATTCTAAATCTTCTCTTTAATACCGTTTCTCAAAGGGGGCCATTTGGGCCCCCTTTTTTATCCCCTCTCCTCAAATCCCATTAATGCAGGAAGATTTTTTTCCAATCGGCTAGAATACAGAAATCGGTTTCAACCCGGAAATCTTGGAGCCTCACCCTTCTCCATCGTCTTACCCATCACCTGTCTTTTGGAGAGATCTCCATGACGACAACAGGCCACCAGAAAAGACGCCGGGCCTTACCGTGTTCCCTCATGTTTCTTTCAGCCATGATTTTGATAACCGCCCTGTCCTCACCAGGCAATGCATCGCCATCTTCTTCCATCAGCCCCCACAAAAAATCCACTCCACCCGGACAGAAGCCCGTTCCCCTTGAGGTGTCAATCCAGGGTCAAGTTCTTTCTGCATCCTTGCCGCTTAAAGGCGCCAGGATTTTCCTGTACAAGTCCCGAAGGAAACCCAACCAAACACCACTGTCCCTTTCCAATCCCCAAAACACAGATTCAAAGGGACACTTTTCCTTTCACTTTCTCCCGCCGGCCGACCCCGGACTCGTCTATCTCGTCGTCAAGGGAGGAAATAGCGGAGGGGGGAATAACCCCGCCATTTCGATGATTGCCCCTGTATGGATGGCCAATGGAGCGGTCCCCAGAACCCCTGTTCTCCGAACCATCAATACCCGGATCTTCTCCACCGCCGTCGCCACCTTTCTTCCCAACCTTGAACTCGACAGGATCTTCGGCGAACCCAAAAGGCTCGCCTCCCTTTTTTCCCAATACCAAGGAGAAATCAACCTTCAAAGCGGACAGTTTGAAACCTCCGGATTTGAAAGCTCGCTCTCCCTTGCCAGTCAGACCACTCTTTCCGGATGGGCAGAGGCCGCATCCCTGTGCATCGACCACCCTGAACGCTGCCGGGGGCTCTTTCTCGAAGCCGTTGCCGGAACCAGCGAGATCGCCCCCCAAAACACACTGGATCTGATCGAAGGCGCCGGAGGATTTCCCGACAGGAACCAGGACAGGATTCTCGGGGAGACGCACGCCCGTCCTGAAACCAAAACCCGTTCTGCTTCAGTCGCGACCCTTTCCATTCTGGCAACCCTCTCCGGAAAACCCCTTCCCGGATCCAGAGTCACCCTGACCGCCATCAACCTTCAGACCAACACCCAAAAAACGGTTGCATCAGGGCTGACCGATCAAAAAGGAAAGCTCAAACTGAACGAACCCGTTGATCGCCATCAAAGATTTTACCTGAGCGCATGGGGAACAATCCGGAAGGGGAAAGCCAATCCGGCCATCCGGCTCCTCTCCCTTCTCCCTGTCCGCCAGAACGGAGAAATCCCCATCGTTATCAATGAATTCACCACCCTCGCCTCTATCCATGCCCTGAAACAGGCCTTCACCGGGGACAGGATCGATCCTGTCCCCATGTCGGCCATCGGCTTTCAGAACGCCTGGACGCTCGCCACAAGGATCGTCTCACCGAATACAGGGACAATCGCCCCATTCGTCTCAGGGGAGAGTCTTCCTGTCGCCGCCAGGCTCCTGGAGTCCTGTCGCGTCCCGAATTCTTCCTGCCGAAAACTCTTCTCGCTTCTTTCGAGCCGCAACCACCAGGTCAAGGACACACTGGAGGCCAGCCTCTCCCTTGCGAAGCACCCGACAAGGCACGAACAAAAGATCCTGGCACTTTTGCCATCTCCTGAACCGTCCCTTTCCGATTTCCTTCTGAAAATCATTCTTCCGGAATCACCGTCCGAAAACGCCTGCCTCCAGACACAGGGCTCCACGGCCATCGACAGCAGGGGAGCAATGTGGGAGATCTGTTCCGGGTCACTTGTTCACAGATCCTGGGAGAGCGGGTCCGGAAAGGATTTGATGAAGGTTTCTTCCGAGCCGGTCCCGAAAGGGAAAAGTGGAGATCTTTTGTCGATCGATCCTCAAGGCAACCTCTGGATTGCCGGACGAGGTTCCCTGAGGGAGCTCTCCCCAGGGGGGAATTGGCCAGGCAAGGTTTTTCGCGGACCCTCCGGCCCGCCGCTGGCCATGACCCAGAATCCCGCAACACAGACCATCTGGATCGCAGAAAAAGGCTTTCTCGACATCTTCGACAACCAGGGCCGTCTTCTTCACCGCATCGCCGGGATCACGGCCAATGCTCTCGCCGCAGACGATTCCGGACGCGTCTGGGCCAGCATCGGAAAAGACAGCCTGGTCCTCGAAATCGACCCCGAAAACAACATCATCGGGAATTTCAAGAGAACCGCCGGAATCAGCCACCCCGGCTCCCTGGCCATCGATTCGGAGGGCACTGTCTGGATCGGGAACCATGATCCGGACTCCCTGACGGGGCTTTCTCCCGACGGGAACCCACGAAACAACTCTCCGGTCTCCGGCGGGGGCGTTTCCGATCCCCGGGCCATTGCCGTCGACGGGGAGAACACCCTGTGGGTGGTCAATGCAAAAGGGGGGAGCCTCTCCGCCTTCGCCCAGGACCAGACGCCACTGTCCCCGGAAGAAGGGTTCAGGGGCAGGGAGATCCTGAACCCGAAAGCGCTCCAGATAGACGGTTCGGGAAATCTCTGGGTGGAAAATCACCCCTCCCCGGAATCCGGAAAACAGGGCTTCATCACCCTTGTGGCCGGGGCTGCCAATCCCCAGATCACACCACTGGCTCTTGCGCCAAAGTGACTGCTCAAGAGAAAATGCCAAAAAACCCGGGACGAGGAAAGGAAGAATAACGGGAAAACGGCTCGGAAACGACAGCGAAACGACTTTTAGCGGGAGGACTCGTCGGCGGGATTGTAAAGAACATAAGCGCCACGGATTTTTCTGTCCGATCTCTTGTGGGTATACATCGCCTGGTCGGCATGATGAAGAAGCGAGTCGACATCGCCTGAATCCTTGGGAAAGATCGTGACACCAAAACTGGCCTGGACCACAAACTCAACCTCCTTCCAGAAAATGGGCATCTCGATCGTCCGAGAGACCCGTTCGATGAACGGGTCCATCTCCGAAAGTCCCGACAATCCTTCCAGCAAGAGCAGGAACTCGTCACCTCCCAGCCGGACGGCAGTATCCCCGGTTCTCAGGACATGGCGAAGGCGCTCGCCCAGCACTTTCAAAACCTGATCTCCTGCTTCATGGCCATAATTGTCATTGATCTGCTTGAACCCGTCGATATCAACATAGACGATTGCCGTGAGAGACCCCTTCTGCCGGGTCCTGGAAAGCACCTCGGAGAAAATGGATCCGAACGCCATCCGGTTGATCAGACCGGTCATCGGATCTTTCCTGGAAAGCTCAATGCGGCTTAAAAACTCGGCCTTCCTGGAGAAAAAGTCCTCGATCATCGTCTTGATGCGGCGAAGGGATTGCAGCGCTTCGGGATCGAACACGCCATAAAGGGCCGAGACCAGTCCCAGCGCGTAGGAAACCCTGCCTGCATGAACGATGGGGAGAACCACAGCGCTATACCATTTCTGCTCGATCATGACATCCCTGATAGCCACCCGTTCAGGATGGTCGGGGTAATGGTTGTCGAAGACGATTTCGTTTGTTTGCCAGGCGCGAACAGTCAAAGGACAGGGACCAGCCGCCGGATTTCCACAGACCTCAGGGACGGAAGAAACACCGGGCCCGGTAGCCGACAGATAGCGGATATCGGTCTCTCCGGCCACCTCGCAGACCGAAGCGATATGAAAAAGCTTCGCCCGGATGATCTCTTCGTTGACCAGTTCCAGAACATGCTCGTTCGATTTCTCGAAGAGCATCTCGTTCAACAGCTCCCCGATCCCGATCAGAATCTCCAGAAACAGCGTCCGGCGTTTTTCCTGGGTGACATCCTGCTGATATCCCACAAAGTACTGAAGGCTTCCATCCGCGTTTCTGACCGGAGCGATATTCAGTTCATTGTAGAAAAGAGAGCCATTCTTCCGATAATTCCGGAGAACTCCATGGAAAGCGACCCCAACAGAAAGCGCGCTTCGGATCTCGCTGATTTCTTTCTGGTTCTTGTCGCCTCCCTGGAGGAAATTGCAGTTTCTCCCCAGGATTTCCTTCTCTTCGTATCCGGTAATTTTGGTAAAGGCAGGATTGGCATAAACAATAAGGTGGTTTTCGGAATCGGCCAGAATAATGCCCACAGGCGCCCCCTCCGCTATCTTTTTAAAGAAGCCGATCTCGAAGGCCGAATCGTTTTCGCGATAGGGAGGAATCACCGTTTCCATGGGTCAATAATCTCGCGGCAATCATGAAAGATCAAGTCTCTTACAGTTTGCGCATATTCTAACATATAGGGCAAACAGTTCGGCAATTCTGTCCTTTTTCACACCCCGATCAGGGCGATCAGGTCTTCGTTCGTCAGACGGCCGGTCATCTCGGAGCCCTCAAGAAGATCGGAGGCCAGATCACGCTTTTGTTTGTGAAGCTCGAGGATCTTTTCCTCGATGCTCTGTGTCGCAATCAGTCGATAGATGGTCACCGGCCTTTGCTGGCCGATACGGTGGGCCCGGTCAGAGGCCTGGTCCTCCACCGCCGGATTCCACCAGGGGTCAAGATGGATCACATAATCCGCCGCGGTGAGATTCAGCCCCGTCCCCCCCGCCCGAAGGCTGATCAGAAAGAGATCGCCCTTCCCCGACTGGAAGTCGCTGACACGCTTTTCCCGCTCTTTGGGGGGAGTACTGCCGTCGAGATACTGGTAGGAAACACCCCGGCCATCCAGAGCTTTTGCGACCTGCTCCAGCTGGCCCGTAAACTGGCTGAAAACAAGCGCCTTGTGGCGGTTTCTCAAAAGCTCGTCGGAGAGCTCCAGGAAGGCGGTAAGCTTTGCTCCGGGCAAAATGGAGCCCGGATCGACAAGTGATGGATGGCAGAGGGCCCGCCGGAGCTTCGTGATCTCCGCCAGAATATGAATCCTCTGGGATCCCTTCTCCTCCTTGAGCCCTGACAGGGTCTCAAGAGCGCTCTGTCTGAGCGCCTCGTAAAAGGCGCGCTCATCGGACGGAAGCTCGACCTTGATCGTGACTTCGGTTCTCGGCGGAAGCTCCGAGAGAACCATGCTCTTGGTCCTTCTGAGCATGAAGGGGCGAACCAGCGATCGGAGGGATGCCAGGACCCGCGTATCCTTATGGCGTTCAATGGGGCCCGAGAACCTCGACTGGAACCGCTCCCGGGATCCCAGAAGAAGAGGATTGATCGCACTGAAAAGGCTCCACAGTTCATCAAGGTCGTTTTCGATCGGAGTTCCCGAAAGGGCCAGCCGGAAATCGGCCTGAATCTTGCGCGCCGCCTGGGCTCTTTTTGTTTCCGCGTTCTTGAAGGCCTGGGCTTCGTCGAAAACAGCCATCGTCCACGAGGTCTTCGACAAAAGATCCTCCTCAAGGGAGAGAAGACCATAGCTTGCAATCAGGATATCAAGCGGTCCAAGTCCCTCGACGCGGGACGTCCTGTCCACCGCCTCCCTGAGGACATGAACATTGAGGGAAGGGGCAAACCGGGCAATCTCGGCGCTCCAGTTGCTGCAGACCGATGTCGGCGCGACAACGATGATCGGGCCGGAAGGGGCCCGGTCGAGCATGACCGCAATCGCCTGTACGGTCTTGCCAAGACCCATGTCGTCGGCAAGACAGGCTCCCGCCCCCCACTCTGCCAGACGGCTCATCCACAAAAACCCTTCGACCTGATAGTCCCGGAGTTCAGCCTGAAGGGTCGATGGGAGAGAAGGCGTATAGTTCGCCGCCTTCCGGACGCGTTCCCTGAACGCCTTCCACTTCTTGTCCCCGCTCACCGATCCGGCTTCCGAGAGCATCTCCTCGATCGCCAATGTCCCAAGATGGCTGACCCGCTGTCCGTCCTTTTCCTCCTCGGAGACCTCCCGGAAGCGTTCGAGCTGGGACCTGAGACGCTCCGTCAGCGTCAGAAACCGGCCTTCGCCCAGCGGGACAAAACGCCCCCGGGATTCCTTGAGGGCCGAAAGGAGATCTTTCATCCCGATCACCAGATTCTCGTCGACCTCCACCTTGCCGTCGATGTCAAACCAGTCCCTGGCCTCGCGGATCTCGAGACGGAGTTTTTTCGTGGTCACCGAGGGGCTGACTTTCAGCGTCTCTCCCTTCGGCCATTCGATCTCACGGGGGTGGGGGGTCTCCTGAAGTTCCAGGAGAAGCTGCAAAGCCTCCTCCGGATCTTCGAGGAGGAAGGTCTGGCCTTCAGGGGGACGGCCCGAAAGGATCGGAAGGGACTCCAGAAGGCGCGAAAAGGCGGCCTGCTCCTCCTCAAGGTCCCGTCGTGCGTGGACGGTTTTTCCACCCTGAACTCCGGCCACAAGTCTTCCTCCGCTGCCAACCGGAAAGAAGTGTCCATCCGGACCGAATGGACGAACCCCCACAGTCATGGCAAGGCCCAGGTCGAGCGGTTCGATCTGAAGAACCGGGACGGTTCTTCCTTCCACCGCCGGAATGTCGGCTTCGCTGATCTCGGCCCGGACAGAAAGAAAAGGCGCCTGCTGCTGAAGAATGGAAATGACCCGGTCCCTGGCCTCCTTCGGAACAAGAAGTCCCGTCTTCGGAATTCTGGCTGACATGGACACAAAAGCCTTCGAAATCTCTACCGCCCGATAGCGGGTCGCGGAAACCCGTTCGAGACGGACGGACGGCGTCTCTGTCCGGTGGGAAAGGTCGAGACGGTAACCATCCCTGACCTCGGTGATCACAAGTTCGGGCAGAGAGCGGACAAGCTCGATCCTGGTGGCCGGGCTGTCGGCAAGAAAGAGCGCCGGATGGCCGACCAGAGCCAGAATCGAGTGATAGGGGTCGGTGTCGTAGTCGACCTTCCCATAATATCCATAGGAATAGCTCCGGATCGTTTTGGCGACCGCATAGTCCTCTTCAGAAAATGGAAGGGCGGGATCCTGGGCCTGGATCCTTTTGAGCGCAATCGGCTTGATGCCTTTCCACTCCCCCTTCCTGAAGGTCTGGTCGACCGGAAAGGCACGCTGGTGCTTGATATCAAGAAGCCAGGCAATCCTCCGCTCCTTTTTGGTCTCCACTCCTGCATCTTCTCCAAGAAGGGATTCGATGCCGGAAAGGCTCCTCTCCCAGGCGTCGTTCTGCGGAAAAAGCCTGAGAAACGGGCGAAGGAGAAAGTCGGTCTTTTCCTCTTTGCGAAACGACTCAACCTCCGGAAAAGAGTCTCCCAGACGGAGCAGAATTTCGGCATAGATGGCGGCCGGGAGAGGCATAAGCTCCCGAAACTGCAAAAACGCCGAAAAAAAGTCGTCCTTGAAGTCTTGGGCCTTCTCGGGAGAAAGAATGAAAAAGACAAGAGCGAGGATGGCCCTTGAGAACGGCTCCTCAAAAACAGGGGCTTTCCAGATGTCAGCGATCAGGCTCTGTGCCTCTCCATCGAGGCCCGACACGGAAAGGTCAAGGGCCCTGACCGCCTTGTAGCCTTCATAGCTCCATGTATTCCCGTTTTCAACGAGATCGAGGAGGCGGGGGAGCTCCGTCTGGCGAAGCTTGCTCTTTCTGTCCAGCAAAAAAAGGGAAAGGGCGTAGAAAAGTCCGTAGGGATCATCCGGGAGAATTTTCCTTTTGCCTATAAGCTTCCGGTATTCGAGAGCCATTTCCCGGAACGCAGTCGCGCTGGCTTCGAACTCCTCACGAAAAAAGGCCTCCCAGCCCCGGATTCCCGCGACAACAAAATCTGACGGCATTTCGATCTCCGGGAACCGGCGGACCCAGGACAGATGTCCTGCCGCCAGTCCAAGCCTCAGAAGAAGGGAGCGGAGAGAACGTCCCTCCATTGAGTCCACAATGGTTCGCGCATACCCAATGGCGGACTCGATCCCAGGGGTGACAAGGCTTCTGGTGGCAAGGCTCTCGATCTTGTGGATGAGAACATGGCGCTGCAGGAACGGATCGAGCGAGGCGATCCAGGCGACAGGAAGATATGTATTTAAAAGATGCCTCCTGAAGGGAGCCATCCTGACAGGGGAGTCAAAGACTGCTTCCGACTGGGAGAGCAGTTTCCTGAAATTGTCCGGATTGTTCGAATAGAGGGCCAGAAGAAGCTGGTGGCCAAATGTCCCGCTTGAAACGTTGGCGTAAGAAGCCTTTGCCTGGGAATCGGGCGCGAGGGACTCCCGGACGGCCCTTGCAAGAAGAGCTCCTTCCGGACGGGAGAAAATCTCCCTGAGGGCGAGGGTGGTCAGGGTATTGTCAAACCATCCCTCCCTGTCGGGCTGCCAGCGGGGAAAGTTGAGCCGGTCGAGAACCTTCTCCAGGGCATCCATTGTCCACCGGCCTTTTTCGGGTGGCTTGGGAAGGCCTGGCTTCTCCAGAACCTGAATGATCTTTGTTTTTGCATTGGTTATTCCTCCGAACAGGATGATCGTTCCCAGAACCCATTGGTCAAGGGGGTCAAGGCCGGAGAAGAACTCCTCCGCAGTCAGATTTTTTTTATCGTTCAAGAGCAGGACTCCCCATCTATTTTAGAAAACGGTGGCCACAACCAGAAAGATTTCCGCACATACCCAAAAACACCTTTCCCCCAGATCTTAAGAAAATCCGGCTTGAGAAACCAGCGCTCCAAGGAGCCGGATCATCTCCCGGTGACCGGACAACAGGTCATCAAGAGCGGGAAAACCCGCTTTTTCAGGGTTTATCGACCGGAATGAATGGATCGACTCATGCAGATGGTCAGAGATTTTCTGAATCTCCAGAAACTCAGGGCGGCCATCAAACCTCTCCCGGCCGTCTCCGGCGATGAAGTCCTCCCAGAAAGATCCCTTTTCCCCTGTTTCATGAAGATATTCGTGAGCAGCCGCGGGATTTTCCGACCACTGCCGGAACCGGCGCTTTTCCTCCAGCGCCCCCCGAAGAAGATCCATTTCGTTTTGCGGCCAGGAAAGTTCCGACCAAAAGCGCCAGTCCCCGGGAAGGGCAAAGGACTCAGACCAATCCAGAATGCCACCGGGATCCATCGGGAGACCGGCCGCATATCCCTGGGCATGACTTCCGCCAGCCGCCATGAACAGGATGCCCTGCTCGATGCTTTCAATCCCGGACAGGAGAAGATCCCTGTTCAGCGTGCGGGCCATCGCCAGGATTCCTGAAACGACAGCGATCGAAGACGGGCCGGTCAGGAGCGTCCTGGTCAGGTGTCGGTCGATTGCGATTCCGGAAACGGGAAGTCTTCCAAGTGCGGTCAGGGATGAGGAAACGCTTCCGAAACTGCATAGAACGACTTCTGTCCCGCCATTTCTCAACGCCTCGATCAGAAAAAGGGAGGTGGCCACATCGCGAATCGCCGCACTTTCCGAAATCCCGATCCGGAGATCGCTCCTTGAGACTCCCGGAAAATTGGACCAAAGGGTATTCCACTGCTCGAGAAACCCCGGATTCAGAAAATGAAGACCTCCGACATTGACCAGAACAGAGTAGCTCCGTCCCAATTTTCCCCATTTTTCAATCTGCGACAGGGCTTCTGACAGAACCCATCCCCCGAGCCTCGAGATGAGAGGGGCATCCGTTTCGACGATTTCGATAAATTCTTCCGGAAAAATCACCCCCTTCACCGGATGATTCCAGCGGAGAAGGGCCTCAAAACCCAGAATCTTGCCCGTTCGGAGATTCACTTGCGGCTGATAGTGGAGAACGAGCTCCCCCGGGGTTTCGAGTGCCAGTTTCAGCTCTCCCCGAACACGGGCGGTGCGGTCCAGGTTTTCCTGGAGCGATGGCTCATAGGCCATCCATCGGTTCTTCCCCTTTTCCTTCGCCTGGTACAAGGCCAGGTCGGCATGAGACAAAAGCGTCTGGGGATCTTCCCCGTCTTCCGGATAGACGGCAATACCGATACTGCCCGTGAGTGTGATCGCATATTCGTCCACACAAAAAGAAAACTTGAGGGCCGCAATGAAGCGCTCCAGGATGTCCCCGATTTCAGAGGAGGTTCCGATCCCCTCGACAAGAAGCCCAAACTCGTCTCCACCAAGACGGGCCAGAGTATCATTTTCCCTCAGCACGGCTTTCATGCGGCTTGAGACTTCAACCAGAAACCTGTCCCCGGCATCATGGCCAAAACGATCGTTGACATTCTTGAAGCCATCCATGTCCAGAATGGCAACACCCAGCCGGCTATTACTCCTTTTTGCCACCTTCAGCCCTTTTTCCACCCGATCCCCGAAAGCTCTCCGGTTGGGAAGGCCCGTCAGCGGATCATGGAGGGAAAGATATTCGAGCTTGATCTGTTCGTCCTTGATCTGGCTGATGTCGGTAAAAACAACGACATAATGGGTCGGAACCCCATTGGGATCGCGCACGACACTGACGGTCATGATTTCCGGGAGAAAAACCTTCTCCCGGGTCATGATGGAGACTTCCCCCCGGAATGATCCGGACAGGATCGCTTGCGGGAGAATGCTCTTCCAGAATTCTTTCCCGTTTCCCCGAAGGGGAAGCGATTCCAGCTGTGTAACCCCAGACTCCTGTTCGGAGAGGCCTGTCAAATGGGTAAAGGCCCGATTCATCGAAAGGATGGAGCGGTCAGGGTCGGCAATCACCACCCCCTCATGGGTGTTGAGGGCGACGGAGGCCGCAAGTGCCATCTCAGCCTCGCTTGCTTTTCGGAGCTTCTCTCTGTCCCAGTTATCCAGGGCAAAGGTAAGCGTTGAGGCAAACTGCCGAAACAGGGCGATCTGTTCGGGAAAAAAAGAGTGGAGGCGGTCATGATAGAGCCCCATCGCCCCAATCACCTTGCCGCCCCGGGAAAAGGAAAAATTGGCGCTCGACGACAGACCGAACCGCTCTGCCTTATGACGCCAGGGAGCAAAATCGGGATCGGAGGAGAAATCCGAGATCACCGGGTCTCCGCTCCTGAGAGCCTGCCCTCCCGGCCCCCGCCCTTCAGGAGTATCCGGATCGGTGGAAATGACCAGGTCGTCGACATAGTCTTTGGCGCGTCCCTCCACGCCTACAAATTCGAGTTTTTGCGATTCTCCGAGAAGCCCGATCCATCCAAGAGCCAGATCGGCCGTTTCAACTGCGATCCGGACCGTCTCCCGGTAGAGGACTTCCGGAGCAGGAACTTCAGCCGTCAGACGGTTGATCCGGGAAAGGGCCTCGTAAAGAGAAGAGATCTGCTCTCTCGATTCATCGCTCAGAGTGCGTTTTTTCTCTCTTTCCAGATTGTCGAGGGCAAACGAAATGCTTCGGGCGATACTCTCCAGGAGGCGAACGATTTCCGGGGAGAAAATCTCCCCTTCCAATGAACTGAGACACATCAGCCCCGCAACCTGGCCCTCCCGAAAAAAAGGGACAGAAACGATCGACCTGAGCGGATGGTTCCCGCCCGAATTTTCCTGTGGGGGGAAGTGACCCGGTTCTTCCCGGAAAAGATCGGTCCAGCCCCGGATCTTTCCCGGCTCAACCACTTCCATCGAGAGTCTCTTCTCCATTTTGCCCCAAAAATCTTGTCCGAAAACCAGCTCCGGACTTTCCCCGGGGGCCCCGCAAAAAGCGTTCTGCCCAAGAGTCCCATCCGGGTTGAATGTACCGATCCAGCAGGTCAGGAGCGCTCTCAGCCGGGACGAGATCGCCTCGCAGACGAAATCAAAGAGAAAGGGTGCCTCCGGAACACCCAGGATGAATTCGTCCACATCGGAAAGAACCTCATTGATGGCCTTGAGGCGAAGGATCTCCTCCTCCTTCCGGATTCTTTCCGTCATATCGTAGCTGCTGACCACAATCCCCATGGGCGTACCGTCGGGATTTCCAAGGGGGATTCTGGTCACTTCCATCTTGAGGGTCCTGCCGTCGCGGGTTCGAACGCTTTCGACAGAAAGCGTTTTTTCATTTTTCTCAAGCGCCTCCCGGTCCAGTCCCTGACAGGCCGAAAACACTTCCTGGTAAAAAGGGTTCTCCCTGGAAATCTCCTGATCGGTCCGATTTTCCCATGAACCGGATTCGAGACCGAAAAGATCGAGCGCCGCCTTGTTGACCCGAAGCCAGCGCCCGTCAGAATCCTTCAGAAAAAGAGCGGTCGGAACAGCTTCCAGAATGGCAGAAAGGTAGAATTTGGCAACGGACAGGCGATCGAGGGAGTTGACTGTTCTTCGAAAAAAATACATGGCGAGGGAGAACAGGATAAACGCGATGATCCCCACACAAACGATTCCCGCTTCGATCAGGATCAGTGTTCCGGAAAGTCCGAGAGAGACTTTCTCAAGGCGCCTGATCATATGAGAAGCTTTTCGGGAAATCGCCTGTCTGGTCAGGATAATTTCGTGGACCGTCCCGAAGAGGTGCGTCTGATGTTCCGCTCCGGAGATCTGGATCGTCCTGAAAAGGCTTGCCCATGCCCGGTCGAGCCTGTCTATCAAAACCCGGTCGGAGGACGTCCACGAAAACGGAAGCCCAGAAACGCTTTCGATCTCGCTGTGAACCTGGGCTGCCCACCCTGAGAGAATCTCCGGAGAGAAAAAACGGACAGCCCCTTCCGATGCCAAAGCCTGAAGGGCGATGTCTGTCGAGTCAAGGGTTGCGAGGATCTGGGTCCCTGTCCGGACCTGACTGTCAACATGGGCCTTCTCGCGGGACAAGTGCCAGAAAATGAGCAACAGGGCCCACCCAAAGACGAGAAGACCGATACCCGCCATGGCAATTTTCAGTGGAAGAGCCAACCACTTCTTCTGTTTCTGCATGGACCTCATCCGGGTTGGAAAGACAGGACACCCCCGCGTCCCCAGGGACCCTTCCTGGAAGAAATAATAGATTTCACAAGTCGGGAGCTTTACTATTGTAATCGGTTCGTTGAGCCTTACCAATCTACATTTTTATTTCCGGAGGATGAGGTTTTGGAGAACTTGAATCCTTTTGACTTCAGCCGCTTTTTTGAGCAGGCTCCGGACGGGATTTTCTTCATGGACCCCGACTCCCTGATTGTCCTGGAGGCCAATGGTGTTTTCCTGAAGATGCTCGGCTATTCCCGACAGGAAGAAATTGTCGGGAAGCCTGTTTCTTTCTTCACAAACTCCTCCGAACCGGAAACCCGCCGGATCATCCAGAGCCTCGACCGGTCCGCCCTCCATTCCCAAAATACCAAGCGTCGTTTCAGGCGGCTGGACGGTGCAAGGATTCATGTCAGCGTCAGCTACTCCTACATAACCTACGGGCAAGCAAGGGTCATCATGGCCCATGTCAGGGACGTGTCACGGGAAATGGAATCGGAAACCTTCAAGCAGATCTCCCTCGAACTCGACCGGATGATCCTTTTGGGAGAACCCCTTGACTCGCTCCTGTCCATGATCGTGAAGAGGCTCGACGAATCGTTCCACTTCCTGATGACCTACTTTTCCATTCCCAACCCTGACGGAACCATCCGCTATGTCGAAATTGCATCCTCAGTTCCGGACTTTCCGGAACAGTTCATGGCGGCGTCAAAAGATTTTCGCTGGGATATCCCTCCGGGAATGTACAGGGTCAGCTCCAAATCGCTCCATACGAGAAAGCCTCTTTTTGTGACGCTGGAAGATTTCCGGGATTCGCCACTGTTCTCCTGGTATAAAGAAGTTGGACTCAGCGTCTCCCAGGTCATTCCCATCCTCAGAAAAGACAAGTCCCTTCTTCCATGGGGGACGCTGACCGTCAACTCGCAGCACGAACAGGACATCTCGCCTGAATTCCGAAAGCAGCTGATTGAATTTTCGGAAAAAATCCGTCTGGCCTTTATCCGCTACGAAGAACAAAGCCAGTTGCGTCTTCAGAAAGCCGCGCTGGATTCCTCCCGGACACCCTTTTTCATAGCCACCCCCAACGGGAAGATCCAATGGGCCAACAGGGCTTTTTTTTCCATGATCCGCTATCCCCATACGGAAACATGCGATCTTTCACTCCAGAAGTTTTTCCCCGTCTCCAGTGAAGAAGGGGCCCTGTCCTTTCAGGAAGTCTGCCATGAGGGAAACTTTTATCAGGGAGAGGTTCACGGGGTCGCCTACGATGGCACCTCTTTTGTCACGGAGACAGTCGTCTCCCCTCTTACGGACGAAAAAGGCGTGGTCACCCAGATCCTTGTTCACCAAAAGGATATTACCGTAGAAAAAGATCAGGAAAAAAAGATCTGGAGATTGGCCCACATTGATTCCCTGACGGGTCTCTTGAACCGGAACGCCTTCATCGAGCAGTTCAGGAAAAAGATCCAGCTTTTACGTGGAACAACCTCGGAGATGGCTCTCCTTTTCATTGATCTTGACGGCTTCAAGGAGATCAACGACTCCCTTGGACACGCTATCGGGGACCAGTTTCTCTGTGTCATGGCCGAGCGCCTTCTGAAAATGGCCAAACGGGGGGATCTGGTCGGAAGGATCGGCGGAGACGAATTCCTCCTGCTTTGCCCGATCGACCCAGACAGATCTGTCTTCAATGAATTCCTGCAACGATTTCTTGAGGTGATGGCCGCTCCCGTCCAGCTTCACGACCATCTTCTGGTCACAACCGTTTCTGTCGGAATTTCCTGCTTCCCGGATGATGGCGACACGGAGGACCTCCTTCTCCGGAAAGCCGATATTGCCATGTACCAGGCCAAGAATCTCGGGAAGAACACATACCGGTATTTCGAAAAAGAGTTCGAGGAAAAAATCCAGATCCGCTACGAAAAAACCCAGTCGTTAAGGAATGCCGTTGCAAGAAAGGAATTCGTCTTTTTCTACCAGCCGCAGGTCAATGTCGAACAAAACAGGGTCGTGGGGGTCGAAGCGCTCATTCGCTGGAACATGCCTGGAAAAAACTCTCCCATTTTCCCTTCCCACTTTATCTCCCTGGCAGAAGAGACCGGACTGATCGTACCGATCGGGAAGTGGGGCATCCAAACGGCCATGGAGACAATACGGCAACTCAAGGAGAACGGATTTCCCCGTATTCGCGTCGCCCTGAATTTTTCCGCACGCCAGTTCTGGAATAACGAATTCTGGGACAAACTTTTGCTCACTCTTGATGAAAACAGGGAGATTCTGGACTGGTTTTCCGCAGAGCTGACCGAGAGCCTTCTGATGAAAGACCTCAGGGAAGCCAGTAACCGCCTGAATATATTGCGAAGCATGGGGATCCGGATATCGATTGATGATTTTGGGGTCGGCTACTCTTCACTTTCCTATCTGACCCAGCTTCCGACGGATGAAATCAAGGTCCCGCAGGAATTCGTTCTCAGAATGCTCAAGAGTCCGGCTGACCTCGCACTGGTGAAAACCATTATCCAGATGGCCCAGAACCTGAACCTTCAGGTCGTTGCCGAAGGAGCCCAGACGCAACAGGAAATCGACATGCTCAAAAGCCTTTCTTGCCCGGTGATACAGGGATTTGGAATATCCAGGCCCCTTCCGCTCGAGGAACTCGAAATCTTTCTGGCTCAGGATTGTCTGCAACATCCCGGTGACTGCTCTCGCCCTAAACCATGAAATGGTTTTAGTGGGGGATTTTTGGGGCTAACCCCGAGACGAAAGTCCGAATCTAAAAATATTCAGGGAGGCGTTGTGGTGGGGATAGCCGGGGTCTTCGCCGCTTTTGATCCGGCGAAAAAATGCCTGGAGCGCCCGGTCGATGCGAACCGCCACATTCCGGAGCGTTTGGGAATA
>JAKAYF010000101.1 GCA_021816465.1 Nitrospirota bacterium | reverse complement strand
GAATCCCTTTTCAGGCAAGCCATTGCTATCGTTCCAAACAGTGCATCTCTTTATACCAGTCTTGGAGAAACTCTCCAGTCTGAAAATCAAAAGGAACCAGCAGAAGTTGCCTACAGAAAAGCTCTGTCTATTAATCCAAACCAGCCACTGGCCCTTCTGGAACTGTCACGCTCTGAAATTGGCGCCGGGCAAACTCCCAGGGCAATTGTTCACCTGACCCCTCTTTTGAATGAGAATCTCTCTCCGCCTCTTAACGCAGAGGTCCAGTGGTTGTGGGGCATTGCCTCCATGGATGTAGGTGAATATGCTCGGGCACAGAAAGCACTTGAAAAATCGATCAAGATTGTTCCTGGTAATTATTCCTACCATGAAAGCCTGGGAGACCTGTGGACAGCGGAAGGGGATTTTTCCAAAGCGGACAAGGAGCTTTCCAAGGCCTATTCTCTTAATCCGAACGATACTCGGATCAAGATCAAGCGGGACTGGATCGCTTTGAATCTTCAAAAGGGAAAGCCCACCCCTAAAAGCATCCAGGTGGTTGTCAACGAAGCTTCTCAGTTCAGGAAAGAAAATCCGAAAGATCAGACTGCTGGAATGATTGAGGCTCGGGGAGATGCAATGCTCGGAAAGTCAGATGAGGCATTGAAGGTTTTTGATGCGCTTCTTGCGGACAATCCCGGTAATGCACAGGCCATTCTTGGTAAATCCGGAATTTTGGTGGCGCAAAAACATGTCCATCAGGCTCGTCAGCTTGTTGACCATCTCCTGACGGATCATCCGGATAATATTCAGGCCAATCTGATGCTAATCGGAATTGATGCCCAGACGAACAATATTCAGGATGAGGCCGATCGGCTTGAGATTGTCAACCATCAACGCCCTCACTGGTTGCAACCCGCATTGGCTCTTTCACTTGCCGATCTTTCTCTCGGTCGTTTTGCTCAGGCCAAGGCCTTGTTGACAGAGATTACCCAGGACAATCCAAAACTTCTTATTGCGCAATTTTATCTTGCCCGGGCAGACATGGGTCTTGCTGATTATCACGGAGCCATCGACACGTTAAAGCCTTTGTTATCCCACTCGAAAGATCCTTCCAGTATCTACTCGCTGCTGGGGGATGCCTCTCTTCGCATGGGACAGAAAGAAAACGCCATCAGTTACTGGAAGAAAGCTCTTGCGTCAGCTCCAAAGAACCCGCTTATATTAAACAATCTGGCGTTTCTTCTTTCTGATGATAAAAAAGAGCTTCCTCAAGCGGTCACTTATGCCAGAAAAGCTTTGCAGATCACAAAACAGCCTGTCATAGAGGATACTCTCGGATACCTTCTGTACTTGTCAGGACACTATCATCAGGCACAGGAGCAGTTTGATGCCGCAAGGAAGGCAGGGTTCAAGAACACAGAGTTCCAGTATCATGAGGGGTTAAATGAATGGCGTCTTGGTAACCTAAAAATGGCGAGCGATATCTTAAAAAAGGCGCTTCTTGCTGGATCCCTGTCATCTGCCGAGAAGAAAAAGGCGCATGAAGTCCTAGATCAGGTGTCATCGAAATAATCAAGCATAAAGATGTGAGGGGTGCATGTCCGATTTTTGGGACTGTGAGGAGGAGAAGAATTCTCTGTCTGCTTTTGGAAGTGGGTAGACTTTTCAGAAAGTAGGTTCTCCGATGATAACAGACGATCTTCACTACCAAATCTTCTGATGAAACGGGAACCACTGCAAAGATAAAATCCTTCCCCCCTGATCGCCCTTTCCCCGGTGGTCGATCATCGCGGTCTTGCTATTCAGACCCATGTGGCTCCGGGAAACGAGCCCAAACCGGAAACCCTTCCAGACTCTGGACCGACTGGAGTCTCTTCCCCGGCACCTCTTTTTCTTGGCAAGAACACCCTGATCATGGACGGATCTCCCGAAGGCCATTATCCGTTGATATCCAACTACTACATTTTCACAATGCACCCAGAACCGGGTCCTATTCCTGAGCCCTCCGGATCTTCTGAAGGGAAAGTCGAAATAACCATAAGCGCCTTCTCCGGTCTTGGCGGCCCGAATCGAATGGGAGAAAAAGCCGGGACGGGAGACGCGCAAGCAGACCACGGGGACCTACGTCATCGAAACCACGCACATTGACCTGTCGGAGACGGAGATCTGGTCGCTTTACATGACCCTCACCCAGATCGAGGAGGTCTTCCGGTCCCTCAAAACCGATCTGGAGCTTTGACCGGTTTATCACCAGACGGCAGAGCGAACCAGGTCCCATCTCTTTCTGCCTTTTTTGGCCTATCACCTCCTGTCCGATATCGAATACCGGATGAGGGAGAAATAAAATCGCCACTGCTGCTCCTTTCTTCGGGAGATCCTTTCGACCCATATGCGTCTTTGTATTAAAAGACAAGATCCGCATACCAGAATCGAGCATTCGTTCCGTCTGTTTTCTCAACCGGAGCCGGAACACCAGAAGATTTTCAGCCTTTTGGGAATCAAGGATCCGAGATGAAAAGTTCAATAGTGAAGCTTGAGCACTTTCCGCTGATTACTCTGGATTTTTCCGATCGCCTGCTTTATGTGTGAGTCTTTCCTCCTGAAGTTTTTTGGATGGGACTAAAAAGATTTTTTGAATTTTGTGTACAATCTTTTCCTTTACCATGATCTTTTCCGGAGTGACCTCAGGCATCAGACAATATTTCTTGATCTTTCCTTGACTGATTCGATGCTTTTCTCATGGAAAATGCTTCTGTCCTGTTCAGGTTCTTTTGATCTGTGATCTACGTCATTGTGTTCGTGGATTTTTTCTGTACGATAGCCCTCAATTGGGGTCGGTCCGGAATGACTCCGGAAAATTTCAAGAAATGACCGTCCTCCTTGATTCGGTTGGGGGTACATCTGGAAGTGGCTTTCAATCATGTATGACGATCATGGGGGAACTTGAAGTGAGCATGAACTTCTTTGATGCGGCCCAAGAGATATTTTCCGGGGTCTTTCCCGAAGCAAGCGAGGATTTGGTTGTCAGCTTCCATGAAACCCATCGCCATGGTGATCTTAAACACGAGCTGTCTTCTGATGGTATTGGAACGGTTGGAGCAGAGGGAGGGAGGAGACACAAGACTTCCTACGTGATCCGTCTTGCCAATACGCAAAAACAGAAAAAGGCGGCAAAGGAATTGATCGGGAAAATGTATTCCTGGCGGAATTACCAGTCGGACAATATCTTGCAGGATAATCCCCGGCTGACCACTTTTGTCTCTTATGATGGATACGGGCGTCTTGTTGGAACGGTGACTGTTGGTCTTGATTCTCCCGAAGGCCTTTTTGCAGAAGAAGTTTACAGGGATGAAGTCACAAGTCTTCGCTTAACGCGAGGGAAGATCTGTGAGTTTACCTGTCTGGCTGTTTTGCCTGAGGTCCGATCCAGGAAAGTTCTTGGGGGGCTTTTTCATGTAGCGATGATTTATGCTTCCAGAATGTTCAACCATAACGGCGTTGTTTTTGAGGTCACCCCCCGGCATGGCCAGTTTTATGAAAACATGCTTGGCATGAACCGGATTGCTTCCGGGAG
>JAKAYF010000002.1 GCA_021816465.1 Nitrospirota bacterium | reverse complement strand
AATTGAAGTGATCCTGTCCCCTGAGCGGTTGTTTTCGAGGTGACCGGTTATCAGGTCACCCATTCCGGTTACGGCCATTCCCAGTGTGTCGAACCCGGGTCCGATATTTCCGACCGAAGCTGGAGCGTAAACTGTTACCGGTCCCACAGGGGTCTCTTTCAAAGGGATCGTCCTCCCAGCTCCGGAGGATTGGGGATCTGAAGGTCAGAAACAACACGGCCCTTTTGGAGATGTTCTGAAACAATTCTTTTGACGTCTTCGGATGTTTGTACCCGGTAATAGACACCATCAGGATAGATTGCCAGCACAGGTCCTTCCTCGCAGGTATCGAGACAGCCGCTTTTGTTGATCCGGATCGGTCCAGGAACATGGTTTAAGAGGACCTCTTCCTTCAGCTCTTCAAGCAGTGGGGCGATTCCTCTGGCAGCACAGGATCCTCTTGGATGGTTTGGCGGACGTTCATTTGTGCAGGCGAAAAGGTGATATCTGAATCTCCCCATTGCTTTTGTCTCCTTAACTATTTGGTTTTTAATGTCGGCAGGAGGCAGGACTCCAGCGGGGTATTCCCCTGATTGTTCAACTCCGATCAGGGTTCATGACAGGTGAAAGAACTTTGGAAGGATTGTTCCCACAAAAAGGCCCGCCAATGCCGCTGATCCCCCAAGAAGGACCATTTCTCCCGCCCCCTTGATTGCCGGTTCGTTCGAGTAATAGGATTTTATAACACCGAGGGTTGCCAATACTACTATGGACAGAGCGAGTGACAGGTCGAATGCAAGTGAAAGGGAGTGGGCCAATGCGTAAGGGAGAAGAGGCGGAACCCCCCCGACGAGAAAAGAGAGACCCAGCCATGTTCCATCTTTTAGGGGGTGAATCTTGTCGATATCATTCAGTCCAAGCTCTTCTTTCATCATGAATGCATGCCAAAGCTTAGGGTCTTTTGTGATTCTTTGAACGAAGAGCATGGCTTCTTCATGTGAAAAGTGCATTTGCAGGAGAATGTCGATGACTTCTTTCCGTTCAAGCTCCGGAGTGTCCCTGATTTCTTCCCACTCCCTCCTTGATTCCCTGAGGTAGAAGTCCCGCTGGCTTCTTGATGCCATATAGCCCCCAAGGAACATTGAGATGGACCCTGCAATATTGGACATGACTCCAGAAAAAAAGATCGTATGCATCGGGAGTGCTGACCCGGTCAACCCCCCGATGAAGCTGACAACGGTAACCAGCCCGTCATTGATTCCGAGAACGGAATCCTTGATCCGCCTTCCTTCTGGGGAATGCCATGCTTCAACGGATGGAAGAGAATTTTTCATATCTCCATCATATCAAAAAACATAGCCCCAGTCTTAGAGCACTGGGGCTGGATAGAAATCCCAATATATTCTTGACAAGTATTTATGTGGGGGGTATGATCCACCCGATCCCTTCCTGATATTCCCTTTGTAAAAGGGTATATTGTGTCCGGAGTGGGGGGTCGTCAGCTATTATTTTTCGGAGTTTATCCGATAGTAGGATCGTTTACCGGTCCATGGATTCCATGGAAAATCGGAGGGTATCAAAATGGGAAACAGCATGAAGGGTTTTGTGGCGTATGCCTTGGTTGGTGCATTTGTGGCCGTGGGCAGCGGATGCGTCGTTGGGTTTTGTTTGCAGGAGTGGTTGGGTGCGCACCGGTTTCCGACATGGCGCGGAGATTATGAGTGGGTTTACGAAGTGATGGTCATCTCCGCAATAACTGGAATGGCAGTTTCTTTGTGGGCGCGCTCACTTCATCGCAAGGAAGAAAACTGGTGATTGGACTCTGAAAGGCTGAGCTTCCGTTTCAATGAAGCCTTCTTTTCAGCTGACCTCTCGTTGAACTTAAAGAATGTTTGAACATTGTAAAGGAGAAAGCGATGAATCTTCTTTCTACGCTGGCACAATTATCTGATTCTTCCAACTGCTGTGGTGCTACCCCAGGCGGTAACGCCAGTGTTTCTGCTTTTGCGGCATTGATGGGAACGGCCACAGCTCTGACCAGCTTGCTCCTTATGATCCAGTGCATGACCGGAATTGGCGCAAAGCCTAAGTTTGACCCTACAAAAGGGAAAAAATAGTTTCCTTGAGAGGTCTGCCGGGAATCTTGTCCCTGGCTCTTGAACCGATTGTTGGACAAGTCAGGTTGGGTGTAGAACCCTCAACCTCAAGTGAGGAGTGGTGAATGGCTTATCGTGAGTATAAATTTGGTACCATGATGATCGGGACGCTTTTTGTAATCGTTCTCTCGATCGTTGTTTTGTTCCCATCCCTCCAGATGGCGAAAATCCCTCCGACAGCCACGGCAGTCCAGAAATCAAAGGACTACGGCTCTGAGAGCGGATGGACGCTTGAAGATCCTATGATGACCGGTGACAATCGGCCAACTATGATCGGAAAAGGAAAGGTTGTTTTTATTCGCGAAGGTTGCTGGTGGTGCCATACGCTGCTACCTGAGCAGACCCAGGACTGGCAGTATTTTGGAGCTCCTCCGACAGCAGCTGACTTTGTGGGTGAGAGCCCGACAGTGTTCGGCTCCGATCGTAAGGCTCCTGACCTTCTCCATGTGGGAAGCCGTTTGCCGATCAAGGGATGGCATCTTGTCCATCATGCCAATCCAAGAGCTGTTCAGCCCAAGTCCATGATGCCGGCTTTTAACTATCTCCGGAAAAAGGATCTTGACGCTCTGGCCGATTACATGGCAAGCTTGAAATAGACGTCTTCAATTGACGGAGATGTTTCACTGCAATTATACTTGTAAGGAGTTATAAAATGGCTGATATTGACGAGATGTTGAACGAAAGGTATGACGGAATTCTTGAAGGGACGAATAACATCCCTGCAGCGTTGATTCTCATTTTGACAATGACTGTTGTTACGGCTGAGTTGCTGACCTTCCCGCTTTTTGGAGCAAGGCCCCAGTATCCAGGCCATCCCCATCACTGGCTCATTATGGGAGCTCCCGTCCTGAAGGCACATTTGTCGAAAACCTTGGCGCGCCCATGGTGGGATCAGGGTTATATCATCAACTCAACCTATGTTTGTTTTTTCTATGTCTGGATGGGCCTTTTGTTGAAAAAAACAGAGGTTTCAAAAGACTTTTAATTTTGAGTATCGATTGCAAGAGATTTCTGGAGAAAACTCTCCTGGGAGGGTCATATGTGGAACTTAAATAGTCCTTACGTTTTTTGGGTTATAACGATGATGATGTTGGCTTGTTCTCTGATCTATTCTTTCTTTATCGACGAGAGACGGCCAGAGTAGTTTTTAGTCGCAGGAGAAAGGCCGGATTATTTCCCATCCGGCCTTTCTCATTTCCGGCATATTGGACCAGGGCGGTTCGCTTGCGACCGCCCTTTTTGTTGACCCGGGAATGCGAGGGGCCGTAAAATAACAGGTAAGAGGGTCCTGTATGAATATCAAACTGTCTGTTTCTATCGTTATCTTTACCTTCCTGATTGCTGCTGTTTTTGTCTTTCTCATCATGTCCCGTTATATCATTGGCCCTTTTGGAAAGTTGAAAAAAGGAGAGCAGGTTGTTGTCGTCCTCAGTATTATCGGAGTGACCGTCGTTCTGTTGTTTGCGGTGGTTCAGCTCGTCTTGAAAATTCTGGTTTGATGAGGTTCTGGCAATGAAGACTGGGGAAAAGGTTGTGTTTATGCTTACGGCCCTGATGATTGGGGTTGTAATGATTTTGTATGTATTGGGCCAGATGCATATCATTAACTTCTGGACGACGAATGATGTGTATGTATTTAACAAAAAAACAGAAGCAGGCTTTCATGTTTTCAAAAGAGATGGCTGCAAGAACTGTCATGTTCTCTACGGAGATGGAGATTTTGCAGGTCCGGATCTTGATGGAGAAGGAACCAAAAGAACGCGCCAGTGGCTGGAAGCTTATATGAAAGACCCGCACAAAGTCTTTTTCAATACCAGACACGATGGAAAATTTGCAACGGATTTTTCTGATATTCCTCCAGCTGACAAGGCGATGCTTCTGGATTTGTTGACATCAACCCAATCGCTTCCAGGCTCTCCCAACTATCCTAAACCGCCAAAATAAATGAGAAAGGGTTAACGATGAAATTACCAGAAGGAATTGTTGCCTATCTTTGGACAGCGACAGGACTGGTATCCCTTGTACTGGTCGTAATCGGTATCTACTGGGCCTATAAGAACAACCAGTTTGACGAAAATATCAAATATCTGGTTTTTATGGAGGATGATGATGATCGAAAGAATCATATTGAGGCAATGAAGGAAAAGGAACTAGAAGACCGTAAGTAGGTTGGGGGAGGTCTGTCCAGATGAATCTCGAGAAAAATTATATTCCCCGGGTGGTTCTTGCAATGATTCTGGGAGTGCTTGGTTATTGGATCATAGATTCAGTATTTCACCTGACCGATGGTGCCTTCCATCACCTGTTCGGAGGTGGAATTCTCTGGACATACCTTCTTGTGCCGGCATTGGTTGCTTTTTATGTTGGATTCATTGTCGGAAAGTGGGGAAAGTACTGGGGGGCAGTTCCGCCGATGGCGTATATTCTCTGGGCCTACATGAATGCTTCCCGATCCGGAAGCTTTCATACGGTCGGTCTGCCGACCGCTCCCTTTATGATGATTTTTTTTATTACTGTTCCGGAAGTATCATTTGTGGGAGGTTGGGCAGGCGAGTATCTCCGCAAACGGCAGGACAAGATTAAAAGGCTGCGTCTGAAACAAAAATCAAACACCCAGACGTTTGAAAATGGGCGAAATGAAGGGAGTACTCCGCTATGAAAATCGAAGAAAGCGATCGGTTAGGACTTAAATTTATCCTTTTTGGTGTTTTCTGCCTTTTCATAGGGACGCTGCAAGGATTCCTTCAGTCAACGCCCAGACTTAGACATTGGGTTCATACCACCGGACAGGCCGGGCATCTTGTCGATCCGCTGGCGCATGCTCATATCAACCTGATTGGCGGAGTTGTTTCAGTCATGATGGCGGTGGTCTACTATCTGATCCCCCGAATGATGAAAAGGAATATCAAAAGTGCTTTCCTTGGCCAGGCCAATTTCTATTTTATGGTTTCCGGTGTCCTCTTGTTTTATGTGACACTTCTTGTTTTCGGGATTCTCGAGGGAAATCGGATGATCGATGAAGGGATTGTCTACCCCTTGGCTCGTGCCCATTATGAGCCGATTCACAGGATTGGATTCGTCTTTTCAGCGCTGCTTATGGGGTTGGCTCACTGGACCTTTGTCGCCAACATTTTCTGGACCTATTTTGCGAAGGAATCTGCTTCCGTTGTTCCTGACGTCGTTCCTGTGAAAGAAAGGGCTTGAGAAGATGACGGGTAAACAAGATGAATCCCTTGATCAAGTCGTCCCGTCGGGATCGGAAAGTCAGGAAAAGAAGGCTCCAGGCCCTTCAATCACAACAATGGATGACGATGATCTGACCTTGCAGGAACTCTCCCCTTGGAGACTGCCGTGGAAGGCCATATCTGTTACTGTCGTGATTCTGATCCTGATTGCGGGGGCAATCCAGATCGTGAGTTTGGCCTCGAACCGAATCAAGCGGCTTTCTGAGTCAAGCATCCGTACCCATGGTGCAACACCGGGTAATTTCAGGCCAATGGGAGGCGTTGTTCCCCACCTTTCGGCATCTTTGCCCATTTCCAAGGCAGCAAATGAAATGCCGGCAACTCCAAGCCTTGCAGTGCCTGCACCAAAAGGTGTCAGTTTGCCTCCCGGATTTGTCTATATTCCTGCTGGACCTTTCATCATGGGGTCGGACGATGCCTTCTCCAACTTTGATGAAAAACCTGTCCACAAGGTGTATTTGCCTCCTTATGCCATTATGAAAACATTGGTGACCAATCGCGAGTACAAGGAATTTATTGACCAGGCCCATTACCTGGCTCCCCCGGGCTGGAAAGGGAGAACCTACCCCAAAGGGAAGGGGGACCATCCCGTAACCTTTGTGAGCTATCTTAATGCGTCAGACTTTGCTAGATGGCAGAAAAGCCGGCTCTGCACGGAAGAAGAGTGGGAAAAGGCAGCTCGCGGTGTAGATGGAAGGCTATGGCCATGGGGGAATACATGGGATCCCCGTCGGGCGAACGCAAATTATACCGTCGGAGATACCACATCCGTTACAAGGTATGCCAACGGAGTCAGTCCATACGGTATTTACGACATGGCTGGAAATGTGTTCGAATGGACCTCATCGACATATAGGCCCTATCCGGGAAGTACCGCCAACAAGGCAAGATTTATGGCATATAAGGTCGATGCAACGGGAACCTTGCACCGGGTCAGGGGCAAGGTTTACAAGGTGTTGCGCGGAGGCTCCTGGAAAAGCGACCAGTATAGTGCCAGAACGACAGCGAGAAATCCCACCTGGCCAGACTATGCGTCAGATTTTTTTGGTTTCCGTACATGTCGCGATGTCATTCATGATTGAAGAAGGAGAGATTATGGATCGGGAAGAAGGTATCAAGGACTACATCATGAAGTTCTATTATGCATGTCTTTTATACGCGATTATCGGTTTTTCCTGGGGGTCGATCATGGGTGGAGTCGAACAGTTCAGGAACTTTGTACAGGCTGGCGCAGGAGGTCCTTCTGACCTGATCGTTCTTGGGCACACTCATATTAACCTCCTTGGATGGGTGGAGATGGCGATCTTTGGAACGATTTACTATGTGGTTCCAAGGCTTTACAACTCTCCCCTCTATAGTTACAAGCTTATGAAGATCCATTTCTGGACCCATAACATCGGGCTGGTGGGAATGGTTCTCTGTTTTAGTATTGCGGGTTACAAGGGGGGAATGATCCTCCTTCACGGTAATGTTGCTGATATCAAACCAGTGGAAGTCCCTTACATGGAACTGGTCGGTATCTTCGGAATGATGGTCCTTCTTGCAAACTTTATCTTTGCTTACAATATTTACAACTCTGTTCAAGTCGCAAAGGGGCGCAAGAAGCTTCCATCGGAAGAGGATGCCATGATAAGCGGTCGGGTGGCTGTCAGGGCAGGAGAATCGGTTTGAGCCGAAAAGGGCAGTTCTTGTTCCTGTGGATACTGTTTTTGTCCATTTGGACCGGCCTGTTTTTCCCGGTCCGGTCAGATGCCTATATGCCAAGGTATGTGCATGTAACACTGGGTGTTCCCTGGATTGCCTATCTTGTCTTTTTACTAGGAGTTCTGGCGCCGCTTTTTCTATATCTGGGAGTTTCATGGTACTGGCGTCATGAGATTGAATCCAGCGGTAAACAGGGTGATGATCAGGGCGAAGAATAGTCTCTCTGCAAAATTCCCCTGATTCTCCTTGTCGGAAAGGTTGGCTATGTCATCCTCTGTAAAAAATGCTTCACTTATTCCAATGCCCAGCATCAATAAAAATCCGTCCAAGTCCGGTGCAAAAAAGTTCTGGCGCGTTACAACTGTCAGATATCTTGTTCAGGGTACGATTCTTGCCACTATCGCGATATTGCCCTTTACGGGTTTGTTCCGGATAGATCTTTCCACAGGGCGTTTTTTGTTGGCTGGTTATCAGATCTGGTGGAGCGACTTTTTCCTTATTTTTCCTTTCTGGCTTCTCCTGATCGCGGGAGCTGCAACAGTTTATTCCATGCTCGGAATGGTTTTCTGCGGGTGGGCCTGTATTCAGAATACATTGTCAGAGTTTGTCGACTATCTCGTCATCAAGATACTGAAATCGAAAAAGCAAAGTCTCGGTCTTGACTCCCTGACAATAGGTGCGGATTTGAGCAAAAGCTCAAAGGCGACCCCTGTGGGATGGGTCCTTTTCGGCACCATTATTGTTCTGATGTCGATCGCTCTCGGTGTTGTCTTTGCGGGATATTTTGTCGCTCCAAAGGTCCTTTGGAACGATATCAGGACAGCCTCGAATACTCATGGAGTCTTCTTTATTATTCCAGGGATCGGGGCATTGTTTATCCTTGATCTCTTTCTGATACGTCATTACTGGTGCAATTGGGTTTGTCCGTATCCTCTCTGGCAGCACATGTTCAAAAGCGAAGCAACAATGAAAGTTGCCTTTGATGATGCGCGACGGGAGGAATGTACCGGATGTAACCTTTGCGTCAAGTCCTGCATCGTTGATATTGATCCACGAGATACGAAGAACTACACCCGTTGTATTAATTGTGGTGAATGTGTTGTTGCCTGTGAAGATTACTCAGGGAAAAAAAATGTCCCATCATTATTGACATTCCATTTTGACGGTTTTTCGATAGGCAAGGATGGAAAAAAACATATCAACAAGGTTTCCCCGGCACTGAACCGCTTTGCCTTGACGGCCGGTTTTACAATGATTCCCCTGACACTTTTCATTTATGGGATTTTTTCTTACATTCCGTTCCATATAACCTTTAGTCAGAACCCTGGCCAATTGACGAGCTACTCTCTTGCTATTTCTAATAAAAAGCCGGTTCCGCAAAGTTTTTTGATTCAGCAGGATGGGCTTCCTTCAGGAAGTGTCCGGATGGGAGCCGGTGAAGTGACTATTCCTGCCGGAGGAAAAAAAATAATTCCTTTTTCAATCCTTCCCAAAGAAGGCAACCTTTCGGAGGGATTGCATCCTTTCGTGATTCATGTAACTTCTTTGAACTCTAAAAAACAGGAGCTTTCCCAGGAGGCATCTGTCTATATAACTCAAGGATTGTGAAATATTTTTGGGCGGTCTGTATTCATCAGTATTATTGTGCGCAGGATCCCCCCGCTTAGGCGTTGCTTGCCAGGATTGAGGAAGAGAATGCTTCTCCTTATCCGTGAAGACCCTGTGCCATGCCCTTGAGCGGTGAAACGATGCCTGCAAACTGGTTTTCCGGTCAGGCGATGGAGCAGGGGATCTTCGGGCAGTTTGCCTCCCGTCTTGGATATAATGAGACGGTGAGCCGATTCGGCCTGTTCGACCCAATGGCGGTTCGGTCCATCGCGAAGGTTGCCGATTCCTGCAAGGCGGACAAAAAAGCCCTGCACGTCTTTTTCAACTGATGTGGCTATTGTGGTTTTTTGGAAAAAGGACCGTGAAGCCTTCGTTTTCGTTGAAATAGTTCAATAACTGTGGTATCGTTCCGCCATGTCAGAGAAGATTATAGAATTGATTCCAGATAAAAAGGGTGCTTTATGGAGCGGTTTGTTCCATGGCGCCGCCATTTTCATGTCTTCAGTTCTCAGTTACGATTATTATGAAAAAAGCCATACTTCTCCGCTATTTTATTTATTTTTCTTTTCATTATGGCTTGCTCTCTTTTCGGGTTTTACTTCTGTCGGTTCACAGTGCCTGCTGCTTTTTCCTCATTCCCTCAAATCAATCAGGATCGGGAATCGGTCCGTCATACTGACATGGAAAAATGGAGATGCTGACGAGATCGTCAAAAAGCTCAACTTCCAGGGAGGCCGGACATTGTTGGGGGTGTGGGGGCAAACCGTTGACAAACGGCGAATTCAGGCTGCGATCAGGCGGAACTCTTTGAAAAAGGAAGACTTTTCCTACCTCCTCTCAGAGTTTGCCCGCATTCGTGACATGGACAAGCCAAAGCCATAAAGGGAGCAACCCTTGGCCCCGCCCACGGACTCAATTTCACTTCCTGTTTTAGCCAAACGTCATCCTTTTCTCACTGCGATCTTTTCATTTTGGGGATTTGGGTATACTTTTATGGTTCCCAACCTTCTTGGTGGGCATTTTCTGTTTTCATTCTTCAAGCTGGTTGGGAAAAGTCCAATGGATGCATTCATGGGATTTTCCCTGCTCTTCGGAATGGTCGGGATATTTGCTTTTGTCGTCCCATTTTCTATTTGGTATCTTGTATGTCGGGCACTGGAAAGTGGTGACCCTGTTTCGTGATGGTTATGAAGGAGTATCTGGATAAGGAGTATTAGATGCATGGCTTTTTGGGAACGAAGGCCGATTTCTGGTGGGATCTGACTGTAACAAGCGAAACGATCGTATTCAGCTTTCTTGCGGTTGGTGGATATTTTGGCAGGAAACACAAAGGAACTCGCCATCACAATACAATGCTTCTGTCTTCCGTACTGGTTGCTGCCTGGTTCCTGATGTATATCGCGCAACAGTACATCGTCGGAATCGTAGGATTCGGTGGTCCGGATTTTGTCAAGTTTCTGATCTATTATCCCGTGATTATCTTTCATTCTCTTGTTTCTACCGCAGCGCTGGTTTTGACAGGTGTCGTCGTTTTTAACGGGTTTGTTTCAACCGACTTCAAAGATGGTGAACGGGTTCTGGTGAAGAACCCTAAAGTGCATCAACGACTGGGGTGGGTAACGCTCATCTGTTTTATCTGTTCCATTGTGACAGCCTATTCGGTCTATACGATGCTTTTTGTCATTTATAATCCGGCGAGGAATCCTTCCTACGGGATCAAGTCTTCGATCGGGGCCCTTTCCGGAATTGGTTCTTTCCTGATTCTCTCTCTTGTTATTCTCTTCTGGTATGTCGGAAGAGAGAAGCGAAAGAGAATGGGAACACCTTCATGACGGAGGCTGAAATGAATCCCCCCGATGGAGATGAGCGTTCCATTGTATTTTCGGGAAAAAGGATCTCGGTCTCTTTGTCCAGAGTCGGTTCCCTCCAGTCCGGATGGATCCACGAGTCAGTTTGTTTTGGAGAAGGAGTTGCCATTCTGCCGATTATTGATGGCAAAGTATTTTTTGTCCGGCAGTTTCGGCCTTCGGTTTCCGAGACCGTCCTTGAATTGCCAGCCGGAAAGCTCGAAAATGGAGAGGATCCCCTGAAAGGGGCGATTCGGGAGTTGAAGGAAGAAACAGGCATTTTTGGAGGCGAGCTCTCATTGATGGGGACGATCATGACGACTCCTGGCTTCTGCGATGAGCGGATCCATCTTTTCCTTTCGACCGGAGGTGTTCTCGGAGAAAGTCAGCCAGATGAGGATGAGGACCTTGATATTGTTTCTCTGCCACTTTCTATGATTGCCAAGTCCATTGTGAATGGATCAATCCGTGACGGAAAGACTCTTTCCGCATTTGCTCTGTATTGGTCGATCAATAAAATCGATCCATGACAGGGTGTCTGTCAGGGCATGATTATGTGGTCGTTGCAAAGGGTTCAATGAGTCTCGATCTCACCCTTTGCCGGCAATGTCTTGAATGTGAGGAAATCTGTCCTACAGGAGTTCTTGTTATCCCTTCCCCGGGTCGATGGATTCAAAAGGGTGGGCTCTCGATAATGGGGGTTTGCATCGCCTGCAGGTATTGTCTGACGTTCTGCCCAGACAAGGCATTGTCTCTGATCTCAAAGACCGATGGAGAGTCCTATTCATGAGTTCATTTCGCGGGCGTTCTCTGGTGCCTTCTTTTCCTGAGAACAATGGAACACCGGAAGACGGAGACAAGAATGCTTCCCTGATAGATCCGGAAATTATTCTGGAGTCTCTGGAGGAAGGTGTTCTTGCAATAGGACTTGACCGTAAAATTCTTTATATGAATAAAGCTGCAAGGGAAATGTTGTCGGTCACTCCCGGACAGGAAAAAAATATCGATTGCCAAAAGGCTCTCAAATCCTCTTCCTGTCAGACAAGATGTCTGCTGGAAAAGACCATCGCAACAGGCGAGCCGATAAGAAACCATGAAATAACGATCTTTGACCGCTCTCACAAAATTCGTACCATTCGAGTCAATACGGCTCTGTTGAAAAGACCGGACGGGGAGTTGATTGGTGGGGTTGAGATCTTTCGTGATGTGACGCAGATTCTCGCATTGAGGGAAGAGATCAATGGCCGTTATTCTTTTGGTCGCATAATTGGCCGTTCGCAGAAGATGCAGGAGCTTTACGATATTCTCCCCATTATAGCGAATGGTAAATCCACGATTTTGATCGAAGGCGAGAGCGGAACAGGCAAGGAGCTTGTGGCAAATGCCATCCACGAGTCAAGCTCCCGCAAAGAAGGACCTTTTGTCAAGCTTAACTGTGCAGCTCTTTCAGAAGGTGTTCTTGAATCGGAACTCTTTGGCCATGTGAAGGGAGCTTTTACCGGAGCAGTCCAGAGCCGCCCGGGCCGTTTCGAAATCGCTTCCGGCGGGACACTCTTTCTCGATGAGATCGGGGAAATCTCTGCCTCCATGCAGGTAAAACTTCTGAGGGTTCTTCAGGAAGAAGAGTTTGAGCGGGTTGGTGGAACGCACACAATCAAGGTCGATGTTCGTGTTATCGCCGCAACTAACCGGGATTTGAAACAGGCGATGGAAAAAGGAGAGTTTCGCAAGGATCTTTACTATCGTCTGAGAGTTATTCCGATCACACTGGTTCCATTGCGAGAGCGGAAGGAGGATATTCCCCTTCTCGTCAACTCATTTATTGAGAAGTTTTCCCTGACGACGGGCAAGGAGATATCTGGAACAACTCCGGAAGCGATGAGGGTCCTTCTGAACTATTCCTGGCCAGGGAACATCAGGGAGTTGCAGAATGCAATTGAACATGCCGTTCTTCTTTCCACAGCTGGGACCATCGATCTGAAAAACCTCCCCGCCGATATCCAAATGGGTTCTGATGAAATGCATGCTTCTGAAATTGTATTGGAAACTTCCCAGCCGCTTCGAAAAGTGAAGGATGATATGATTCGCAAAACATTGGAGATGACCGGCGGCAATATTTCTGAAGCAGCCAGAAAGCTTGAAATTGGTCGCTCGACATTATGGCGCCGTTTAAGAGAAATGGATCTCGAATGATTCTTTCTCTTTCGAAAGACCAATTCCGGAAGTTATCCTCTGGAAAACGATTTATTCCTCTTTTTGGAGAAATTCTTTCGGATAGGATAACCCCTGTTTCGGCCTATGCATCTCTTGATCACGCAAAATATCGATTCCTTCTCGAAAGTGTTGTCGGAGGAGAGAGCTGGGGAAGATTTTCCTATGTCGGTGGCGGTGTTCTGTACCGTTTTGAGGGTGATGTTTCGAGGGGGTTGTCTGTAACTGACCTGACTCAATCAGGCCAGGGAAAATCCTGGCACAGGGATGGTGACCTTGTTTCTTCCCTGAAAGATGAGATGAGGTCTCTGTCAGTCGATTCTGATCTTTTGCCGGTTGGTCTTGCCGCGGGTGTAGTGGGATATCTCTCGTACGATATGGTGCGTGAATTTGAGAGGTTGCCCGATATTCTTCCTCCTCAGGAAGATTTTCCTGATCTTTATTTTGTTTTTCCGGAGTTCTTTCTGGTTTTTGATCATGTTCTCGGTAAAATCAGAATTCTTACATGGATCGATTGTGCCCAGAAAGCCGCTCCGGATGACTTGTATGAAAATGCCTGCCTCAGGTTGATGAGGCTTAGGGAATCTCTTTCAGTCCCATCCGATTCTGAGAGTTCTGCGGTTGGTTCGAGACCTCTTTCATTTAATGAAACTCCCACGTCCGAGGTTTTTGAAGAGAATGTCCTGAAAGCTAAAGAACATATAAGATCAGGGGATATTTTTCAGATCGTCCTGTCCAAGAGATTTTCCTTCCACTTTGATGGGGATCCGCTAAAGGTCTATCGTGTATTGAGGTCGATCAATCCTTCCCCTTACATGTACCTGATCCAGGATGGAGAAATGGCGATTGTCGGATCATCACCGGAACTTCTTGTCCGGGTTAAAGGAGAAAAGGTTGAGGTTCGGCCTATCGCCGGCACTGTCAGGCGGACCGGTGTTCCTGAGGAAGATGCATTGCGGCAGAAACAACTTCTGTCGGATCCCAAAGAGCTTGCGGAGCATGTCATGCTCGTTGACCTTGGACGCAATGACATCGGGCGGGTAAGCCGCCCGGGAAGTGTCCGGGTTCCGGAAATGATGGTTCTTGAGCAGTATTCTCATGTGACCCATATCGTCTCCCATGTAGAGGGGCTTCTTTCGGAGCAGAACGATGCCTTCAGCGTCATTCGCGCAACGTTTCCAGCGGGAACCCTTTCCGGAGCTCCTAAAATCAAGGCGATGGAAATTATTGAAAAGCTGGAGACGATGCGCAGGGGACCTTATGCCGGAGCGGTCGGGACGATCTCGTTTTCCGGGGACTGCGATCTGGCCATTGCGATCCGGTCTATTTTTATTCGTGGAAAAAATGCGTTTCTTCAGGCAGGGGCCGGGATTGTCGCAGACTCGATCCCCCGCAATGAAGATCAGGAAGTGGCGGCGAAGGCTGCGGCGATGATGGAAGCCTTACGCATTGCTAACGGGGAAAGAGGCTCATGGCTTTTTTGATGATTGATAACTATGACTCCTTCACCTTCAATCTGGTTCAGTATTTTTGGGAGCTGGGTGTTGACATGGATGTTGTGAGAAATGATCAGGTTGATTCAGACTGGATCCTTTCTCGCGACTATGAGGGGATTGTGCTTTCACCCGGTCCGGGTTCTCCGAAAGATTCAGGAGTTTGTCGGGAGGTTGCTTTCAATCTTTCTGCAAAGATTCCAATCTTTGGTGTTTGTCTTGGGCATCAGGTCATCGGAGAAGTTTTTGGAGGAACGGTGGATCGTGCTCCCAGGCTCATGCATGGAAAAACTTCTCCGATTGTTCACCATGGTGAAGGATTATTTCTTGGTATACCTGTTCCATTTGAGGCCACCCGTTACCACTCCCTGGTGATTCTGCCTGAAACAATGCCAAAGGAGCTTCTTGTGACCGCATGGACAGAGGAAGGCGAAATCATGGGTGTCCGACACGTTGATCGTCCGGTCTGGGGGGTTCAGTTTCACCCGGAATCCATCTTGACGAAAGAAGGCAAGTCTATTCTGGAGAACTTCCTCAGGATGGCGAAATCCTTTCAGTCAGACAAGTTGTGCCAGGAGAAATGAACAAAACTGTCCTGCAAAGAGTCATCTCAGGAGAGAGGCTGTCCCGGCTCGAGATGGACCGGTGGCTGACGAGTGTTGTTTCAGGTCAGGAGCCTGAGGTTGTTGTATCCGCTGTTTTGGCCACGATGTCTTACAGGGGGGAGTCGGTTTCAGAGTTGTCAGGAGCACTTGATGCCTTGAAACGAGTGATGATTCCTTTCCCTTCGGGTAGCTTCGGTCCTCTTTTTGACACATGCGGTACCGGTGGTGACGGAAAGGGGAGCTTCAATATTTCGACGACCGTAGCGATTGTTCTGGCGGCAGGCGGCATTCCGGTTGTAAAGCACGGGGGAAGGGCTGTTTCCAGCCGTTCTGGTTCGGCGGATGTTCTTGAAGCATTGGGAATCCAGGTAGATTTGCCTGTTGAACGGTCTCTCGAAATTTTTTCCGAACTGGGAATCGTTTTTTTATGGGCACCACTGTACCATCCTGCCTTAAAAGGTCTGGCACCGTTACGAAGGTCGCTTCAGATCAGGACCCTTTTTAACATGATTGCTCCTCTTGCCAACCCTGCGGGTGTGAGCAGGCAGATGCTGGGTGTGTCATCCGAGGCACTGGTCGTTCCGATGGCGGAGCTCCTTCTCTCCCATGGCTCGAAGGAGTTTATCGTCATGTGTGGGCAAGGTCTTGATGAGGCTACCCTTGAAGGGCGGACAATCTTTGCTATCGGTCGAGGCGGCGAGATTCAGGAAGGGGCCCTGATGCCAGGAGATTTTGGTCTTCCCCTGACTCCGGTCAGTGCTATTTCCGGAGGGGATTGCTTTGAGAACGCTTCTATCGTCAGGAGGGTTCTTGCTGGAGAAGAAGGGCCTTATCTGGATTATGTCCTTGCGAATGCTGCGTTGGGTTTTCAGATAACAGGGCATGCGGACAGTCCTCTTGATGGTGTCCGGATAGCACGGGAGGTTGTGATGAGCGGGCGGGGAGAAGAACTTCTGAATCGATGGAGAGATCTTTGCCAAACCCGATCCTGACTCAGATCATGGAGTCGAAGAAAAAAGAAGTTTCGCTTCTGCCGGAAAGGCTTTCTGGGCTAAACGAAAGATCCGTTCCTCTTGTTCGGGATTTCCTTTCAGACTGGCGGCAAAGAAGGGGGAGCGGGATCAGGGTTATTGCCGAAAGCAAGGCGAAATCCCCCTCCAGAGGGATCATTCGGATGGATTATGATCCTGTTTCGATTGCTCTTGAGTATGCCGAATCGGGTGCATCCGGCATTTCCATCCTGACCGACCAACATTTTTTTGGGGGAAGCCTTTCAGATCTTCTTGCCGTCAAGACGGCCTTTTGGGAGCGTGGTATTTTTTTGCCGGTTCTGAGGAAGGACTTTATCCTTGATCCAAGGCAGGTTGATCAGGCATTTGTGGCCGGTGCCGATATTGTCCTGCTCATTGTCCGGATACTGGAGGACAAAACTCTTGTCAAGCTGATTGAGCAGAGCAGGAATCTGGGGATGGAATCCCTTGTCGAGGTGCATTCGGAGAGAGAACTTAAGAGGGCCCTGGATGCCGGCTGTTCCTTTTTGGGAGTGAACCATCGTGATCTGGATACGCTCAGTATGGATACAGGGCTTTCCGGACGTCTTTCGCCAATGATTCCTGATGATGTTGTCCGGATTGCCGAAAGTGGTCTGAAGAGTAACCAGGATTACAGAAAGATGGTGGATCTTGGTTATGATGGGGTTCTTGTAGGGGAGTCTTTTCTGACGGCGGAGCATCCCGGGAGAGCAATGAAGGAATTCATGTCACATGTGGGTTAAGATTTGCGGCTTGACCGACCCTTATGAAGCCGAAAAAATCAGTCGCATGGGAGTTGATGCGATTGGCTTGATCTTTTATCCGCCCTCTCCAAGGGGACTAACTCCCGAACGGGCGGTTGATGTCACATCGAAGGTAATTCCCGGGGTTTTAAAAGTGGGGGTTTTCGTTGATCCCCAATGGGCCTTTATTCGCAGTGTGGTCGAACGGGTATCTCTGGACATGATTCAGTGGCATGGAAGCTCCTTCTCGGAAGAGGACGGGTATGAGCTTAATCGAATTGGTGTCCCCTGGATTGAAGTGCGAAGGGTTCGACCGTCTGACTCCTTTTTGACTCTTTCTTCCGATGCAGGTGCTTCTATGGTGCTTGTCGAGGGGTTTAGTGAAAAAGCTCCGGGAGGAACCAGAACGGTATGGGACTTCAGGAAGCTGTCCGGTGTCAGGACTTCTGTTCCTCTTATCCTTTCTGGGGGGCTTGATCCTGAAACAGTTGGAGCGGCTGTCCATGAGATTTCTCCTTTTGGGGTGGATGTTTCTTCAGGAGTGGAGGTCTCCCCCGGAAAGAAAGATTTGGAAAAGGTTGCCCGCTTTATAGAAGAAGCGAGAAAATAATCAGTTGAGGGGGTTGATTTGAAAACTCGGAAGAAAGAATCCGAAGCTTCGCGAATGCCGGACCATTCCGGGTACTTTGGGGATTTTGGCGGCCGGTTTGTTTCAGAAACGCTGATGGAAGCCCTATATGAGCTCGAGAAGGCCTTTAAAAAGGCCTGGAGCGACCGGTCCTTTCAGAAGGAGTATCAGGAGGTCCTGACTGAGTTTGTCGGCAGACCTTCCCCCCTGACTCTTGCGGAAGGGCTGACTGATCATGCGGGTGGCGCTCGAATCTATCTGAAGAGGGAAGACCTGAATCATACCGGTGCCCATAAGATCAATAATGCCGTAGGTCAGGCCCTTCTTGCCAGGAGAATGGGCAAGAAGAGGCTTATAGCCGAGACAGGTGCCGGGCAACATGGCGTAGCCACTGCGACGGTTGCAGCAAAGTATGGGTTTGATTGCGAGATCTTTATGGGTTCGGAAGATGCGCGACGTCAGTCCCTGAATGTTTTTCGGATGAACCTTCTCGGTGCCAACGTGAAAGAGGTTGATGGAGGGACCAGGACTCTCAAGGATGCCATTAGCGAGGCTCTGCGCGATTGGGCTCAGTCTGTCCTGACAACTCATTATGTTTTGGGAACAGCTTTCGGGCCACATCCATTTCCGTTGATGGTCCGCTCCTTCCAGTCAATCATCGGTCGGGAAGCACGTCAGCAAATCATGAAAAAAGAAGGACGTCTTCCAGACGCCCTTGTTGCTTGCGTGGGGGGCGGGAGCAACTCACTTGGTCTGTTTCACCATTTTGTCGGGGATGAGTCGGTGAGAATGTATGGGATTGAAGCAGGGGGCCGTTCCTTGACTGCCGGCGAACATGCTGCCCGTTTCCAGGGAGGGCGCATCGGCGTTTTGCAGGGTTCGAAGACTTTTGTCCTGCAGAATGCTGATGGTCAGATCCTTAGGACCCACTCGGTTTCCGCCGGACTCGATTATTCGGCTGTCGGCCCTGAACTGGCCTACTATTTTGAAACCGGGCGAGTTCACTTTGACATGGTTGGTGATGATGAGGCACTGGAGGCCTTTGATACCCTCTCCCGTCTTGAAGGTATTATCCCGGCGCTGGAAAGTTCTCATGCAATCGCTTACGGTATCAGACTGGCAAAGGAAATGGGTCGGGGCAAGATCCTGATTATCAATCTTTCGGGTCGAGGGGACAAAGATGTCCTGGAAGTCGCCCGATTGAGAGGAGGGGTTCTTTCATGACATCCCGTTCTTCTCAAAAACAGGATCGGTCCGGCAAGAAAATCATTCCTTACCTGATGGCAGGGGATCCTGACCTGTCTGTGACGAGGTCTCTCCTTCTCGAGGCCAGAAAAGCTGGCGTATGGGCTGTTGAACTGGGTATCCCTTTTTCTGACCCCACAGCCGATGGGCCCGTTATCCAGAAAGCGGCAATCAGGGCGCTTTCCGATGAAACATCACTTTTAAATGTTCTGTCCTTTCTGGGAACGATCCCTCTTTCAGAAAGGCCTCCTGTTTTCATCATGACTTACTTCAACCTCTTCCTGGCCATGACAATCGATAAGTTTATCGATGAGTCTATTCGAGTCGGAGGAGTTGCGGGAGCTGTTATCCCAGATTTGTCGTTTGAAGATGCTAAAGAGGTCCGGGAATCTTTTAAAGCTGCCGGACTTGCGCTGGTTCCCTTCATTTCACCGACGACAAGTCTTACTCGCATTAAAAAAATTCTTGCAACGGCTGATGGATTCATTTACTTTGTATCTTTGCTGGGAACGACAGGTAAAGCTTTGACCCTGTCTTCAACTATGGAAGAATCAGTTCGGGATCTCCGAGCGCGGACAAAACTGCCTGTTTGCGTGGGGTTCGGTATCCAGACACCTGAGATGGCTCAGAAAATTCTTGATTTTGCCGATGGAGTTATTGTCGGGTCGAGGTTGGTTCAGGAAGAAAAGGACCCGGTTGCATGGGGAAACCTGTTGAGACAATTTTGCGAGGTGGCCAGTGTGGCGGCTTCTTCGCCTCATCAATAGATTGAATCAGGAGTCATAATATGGGTTGGCTTTCACGATCTCATTCGAAAGAAAAAACTTCTGAAAAAAAAATACCTGAAGTTCAGGAAGTCGAACGGAAGGTTCGAATTCCTGAGGGTCTGTGGATCAAGTGCCATCTGTGCAGACAGATTGTTTACCGGAAGGAAGTGGAAAAGGCCGGAAAGGTTTGCCCCAAGTGCAATTATCACTTTCCGATTACCATTGATGAGCGGATAGCCCAGCTGGCTGATCCGGATTCATTTGTAGAGTTTGCCGGAAATATTGAACCGCTCGATCCCTTGAAATTTACCGACAGCATGCGTTATCCGGAGCGGGTGAGACTCGCCCAAAAAAAGACCGGGCTGACAGAAGCACTCAGAATCGGTGTTTGCAGGATCAATGGTCGCATGGCTGTTCTTGGGGTGTTTTCGTTCGGATTTATGGGTGGCAGCATGGGGTCTGTTGTTGGCGAAAAGGTTGTGAGAGCAGCTGAGCGGGCCCTTGAACTTAAAATTCCGCTTATTTTGGTTACCGCATCTGGTGGGGCCAGAATGCAGGAGGGGATTTTTTCCCTTATGCAAATGGCCAGGACGAGTGCGGCTATCTCCCGTCTTCATGAAAACGCCGTTCCATTTTTCTCTGTTTTGACTGATCCAACATTCGGTGGCGTTTCTGCCAGTTTTGCGATGCTGGGAGATGTCATTCTTGCCGAGCCGCGTTCCCTGATTGGTTTTGCAGGTCCCAGAGTTATTGAGCAGACAATCAAGCAACAGCTTCCGGAGGGATTTCAAAGGGCAGAGTTTCTTTTGTCTCATGGATTCCTGGATATGGTTGTTGAGAGAGGAAAACTTCGGGAAACACTCTCTTTGCTGATTTGCCATTTTCGGCAAAGCGGAACGTCCAGGTGTCACTCGGAGGGAGATCCTGAGGGCGAAGCCCCGGTGCGTGATTGAGCATCAATGACCGATTGGGGGCTATCAGGTTTTTAAATGGTCTCCGCCTTCATGGCATACATCCGACACTGGAGAATGTGAAGTCCCTCCTTGTTCACGCTGGCAATCCCCAGCTTCGCTTTTCTTCCATCCAGGTTGTTGGTTCAAACGGCAAAGGCTCAACGGCATCAATCCTGGCAACCATTCTTGCTGCGAATGAATCTCCGGTCGGTTTATATACATCTCCCCACTTGTCGGATTTGAGGGAGCGTGTATTGGTGCAGGGGAGGATGCTCCCTGTCGATTCCTGGCTTCAAACACTGAATTTCGTTGACGAATCCATCAAGGAAACCGCTCTACCAATTACATTCTTTGAAGCAGTAACATGTGCGGCCTTTTTCCTTTTTGAGCAGTCAGGAATAACGACCGCAGTTCTTGAAGCAGGAATGGGCGGCCGATGGGATGCAACTTCCGTGGTCGATCCGATTGCAACGGTATTGACTTCGATTTCTCTTGAGCATACCCAGATACTGGGAAATACCCTTGAGCAGATCCTGTCGGAAAAGGTTGCTGTCGGGCGGGCGGGCAAACCTTTTGTCGCAAAATTGCCTGATGAACTGTTGCCTGAATTCCGCCGGCATTCCAAAATGTTGGGTTTTACTCCCATCATCTGGGGACAAGACTTTTTCGCAAGATGGGTATCTCCGGCAAGCCAGTCAAAAAGGATTTTTATCTATAAAGGACCTTCAGGCGAAATGGAACTTCCAGTTTCCCTTGTGGCAGATTATCAGATCGGAAATGTTGCATTGGCATTGGCCACGCTTGATGTTTTGGGAAAACTGCCCAGAGAGGAATCTCTTTCCCATTCTCTTCTCCAGGTGACTCATCCCGGAAGATGGGAAAAAGTCCTGGATATACCCCAGGTCTATCTTGATGGGGCTCATAATCCTGAGGCGGCTGAATTCCTCTTGCAAACAATCAGAAGCTCCTTCTCTTCAGATCAAAAAGTGATCTACGTTTTTGGAATACTTGATGACAAGAACTGGACTCTTGTCCTGGAAAAGCTTATAGGGTCAGCGGACTCCATGTTCTTTACGACACCACCTTCAACCAGGGCTGTTCCTCCCGAGTTACTGGAACAATGGATCTTTTCTGTCAAAAAGACCTTGCCGACAAAATCCGGATCTCTTGATGATATGTTGGGAGAAGCCATTGAAAGGGCTCTTGCACGATCTTTGCCTGTTGTTGTGGCGGGATCGCTGTATCTGGTTGGCGAGGTCAGAAAACAGCTGACAGGATTGGTGCCGGAGCTTCCCATAGGAGAACATTCTCCCGAAGACAACAGACGATCGTGAGAAGGTTTTTCTCGGAATCTGTTTTTATCGTTTTCTTTTCCCTGATCTGGCTTATGTTTTGTCCTGGAACAGGGAATTCCACCGAGTCAGCCACGCCTCCTCCCCAAAAAAATCAGCAGCAGGACAAGGTCGTTGTCCTTGCCGATCACCTGAGATTTAACCGAAAGACACACCTGATTCATGCGGTGGGACATGCGTATGTTTCCAGAGGCAATATCTCACTGAATGCGGATGAGGTTATTATCAATCGCGAGACGAATATTGTCTGGGCTGCAGGCCATGTCCACCTTCGTGCTCCAAAAACAAAGATGAAGGCCAAGCGCCTTCGATTGAACCTTTCAAACGGGAAGGCTCACCTGATCGATGGATCGGTCGATACTGTTCAGCCTTATACCGGGAACGGGTTGCGCGCAGAATATACCTACCATATTACGGGAAAGGTGATCGACAAGCTTTCTTCTGATCATTATCACGTCGTAAGCGGAAACGTCACAACCTGCAACTGCCTCCCTGATTCGACTCCAAGCTGGATGATGCAGACTGGATCGGCTGATCTTTATCTTGGAGATCACTTTGACAGCTCTAACGACATACTCAATATCAAAGGTCTCCCTGCGATTTATCTCCCCTACTTTTCCTTTCCTGTTGTTTCAAGAAAAACGGGGCTGCTGATGCCGTTTGGAAATTATAATTCGATTCAGGGGCTTGTTTTCGAGGATTCTTTGTTCTGGGATCTTGATCCGTCCTATGATTTGATGCTTACCGTGGATGACATGAGCAATTTCGGTGTTGGGGAAGGCTTAACGTACCGGCAGTCGTTTTCCCAGAATCAGAACCTGCTCTTGTCTTACAGTCAGCAGGCAGTCAATGATCCAAGCTTGGGGCTTCGGACAAATATTACGCAGACTGAGGATCTCTACAATTATTCCGGGCAGGATTTTAACTTGATGGGGAATATCAACTTCGTCAGTGCTCAGGATTTTTACCAGTTGATGAGTGTCGGGAGTACGGCAAGTTTTAACCCGCAAATGATGTCCTCAATCTATGCGAACTACTATCAGGATAATAGCGAAGTTAACCTCATCGGTGTCTACAACGAGGATATTTTCCCGGGTCCCAACACGACAGTCTCAAAGCTTCCACAAGGAGATTTTGCCATCATGGACTATCGCCTTGGAGAAACTCCATTTTATTTTTCGAGCTTTTTGTCGGGGGTGGACTTTATGTCCGGGCCGATTTTAATGCAGAGAGGGTTGTTGTTTCCTCATATGAGTGGAAGTTTTTCCCTTGGGGATGGTGCTGTTGAGATTTCTCCCCACGGTGGGGTCCTTCAGTCCTTTTACAGCGAGGGAAACAGCTCCCCGAGTCCTTATAGCCAGACTGTTCCAAATGGGGGAATTGCTGTCAGGAGTGCCTTTGAAAGAGATTTTTCTCTTCCATCGTATCTTGGGGGCGGGACTATTACCCATCAGGTTGTCCTGAACGGAGACTATGAATATTCTCCGCAGAATAATGAGTCCGCGATTATCCAGAATGGGTGGTCCGACAATATTCCAGGTCTTAATGCGGCCTATTACGGTATAACCAACCGGTTTTTTTATGATGGACAATCAGGAACGAGTGAGATCCTGTCTTTCAAGGTTGCGCAGGAGGCTATTCTGGATTCTTACTCGACGAACACGGCCCCGACCTTCTATGGTGGGACGACTCTCTCCAATCCGTTTGTCAATCTGTCCGGTCCTTTCAGTCCGATCCTTTTTGAGGCGCATCTCCTTCCATCTGACCCGGTATCGTTTTATGGAGAGGCGTTTTATGACGAGACCTCAAGAGTTCTACCCACAGAGGATCTGTCAATGATTTTCAATCAGGCGGCAGTCATGCCGGAGGCGATTAACTTTCTTTTCCAGATTGGCGAGACAAGTTATAGGGCGGGAACTGTTCCGATGGTGGGCAATTACTTTACCCCTCTCGCGATTACCGAAGGATATTATCAGCCTACGAGCGCCACTTTTTTGGTCCCTTCGATCGGGGTTTCGACAAGCCTTGGTTTGTATGGATCGGTTGCCTATTATGATGATCTTGATCCCGGACCTGCAGGTGGCATTCAGATGGAGGTTCTGTCAGCGGGGTATCAGGGGGCATGCTGGAGTTTTGGTTTAATGTATTCGATGGTGATTGAGCCTGCACCGCTTCCTGTCCAGACGACTTATGGTTTTTCCCTGACCCTCAATGGAATCGCGGGAATTGGTCAGCTCATCAGTCCTGTTATGCCTCCCCCTGTCCCCTGATGGAGTGATTCCGCATTTCATGTGGCGTCACCCGAGAGTTTTTTTAATGCAAAAAGAAAGACCTCGATATGCATTTTTGTTCTGTCTTCGAGAGAAAGGCAGGGCGGTGTTTCAAGTGTCAGGGTACGCTTTGTGCCATGTTTGTGCATATAAAATGCCTGTGGCCACCCATGTCTTCTAAAGAAGGATCGTCTTTTCCTTCTGGGAGAAATCACGCCATCAACGGCGGGCATTCCCTCGATGACAGGACTTTCATTGATCGGAAATCCCTGCTTTCTTAAAAGAGTGGTTATTTCTGCTCCCCATGCCCTGGTTCTGGACCCTGCCATATCAACAGGCTGGTGTTCGTAAAGATAGAAGCCTTTTGTGTCGATATCCTCATGAAATTCCACTGACAGGTCATATTCGCGGTTTTTCAGGTAATCCATCATCAGCCTTATTTCTTTGGGAGGATGTCCTGTTGAGAAGCACCTGTTCAGGTCCTTTCCTTGCTGGTTGGTTCTGGTTCTTCTCAAAAAACCGGATGGATTGATCAGCGGGAAAATATCGAGATTGACCTTGGGCAGGATTATTGTTCCGTCGGATATTTTCTGGAGAAGGGACATGACTGCATGAGGGCCGGCAGGTTCATCTCCGTGAATGCCCGCCGACAGCAGGATCTTTGGCAAACCTATTCCGGATTTTCTTTTCAGTCGAATGAAGGGGCAGGGCCCATTGTCCGTTGCTATCTCTCCCAGAAGCGTTGATGTGACGCCAGATTTTTCAAGATATCTTTCCTGAATGTTCTGTATGATATCCTGCGGGCTTGAAAATTCTTTCATCATTTTTGATATCGCGGAAGCCCTGGGTCCGTACTGTCGGGGCGATGCTTCCGCTACTCCTTCCTGTTTTTGTGCCTGATTCAATCTTCCTTGAAGAGGAATCTTTAAAAAATTATCCTGGACTGATATAAGGTTATGAATAAGATATTTTTTGGAGGTCAGGTGTCCCCCCATTTGAGCTTGTCCCTTAAAACTTCAAAGTAGTTTCTTTCCGAATTTACAATCAGCTTTGTTATATGAGGTGATCTTGTAATTTCAATCATGTCTCCAACCTTTAATGAATGTCCAACCTGTCCGTCAAGTGTTGCTGTTACCGATTCATCGCCTTTTTTAATCAGGATCTCAAGTGTTGCAGCCCCGGGAATGACGATGGGTCTGTGTGTCAGTGTATGGGGACAAATTGGAGTTATGATGATCCCATCCATGCCAGGGTAAAGGATGGGACCACCTGCTGACAGGGAGTATGCTGTCGATCCGGTCGGGGAGGAGAAAATGACTCCGTCGCCCTTAAGGGAGGTGACAAACTGCGCATTCATGTAGATGTCCGACTCGATCAATCGGGCAATGGATCCATTATTGATAACGATATCATTCAATACATGGGTCTGTGACTGCTCTATCCGATTGCGAAAGATCCGGACCTGCAGCATGATTCTGTTTTCAATCGAATAATCTCCCTGCAGAGTTCGGGAGAGAACCTCCAATAATTCAGTTGATTGGACTTCTGTTAAAAATCCAAGGTTGCCAAGGTTAACTCCGAGAATGGGAATCTGTGTTCCCGCAAGCAGTCTGGCCGCTGAAAGAAGCGTGCCATCCCCTCCTAAGACCAGGACTACTTCGCTCTCATCTTTGATTGTTTCCCGTGAGCAGGAAATCTCGTGGCGAAGAAGCAACGCTCCTTCAGGATCAAGCAAGGGGGTAACGCCTCTTGATCTCAGCCAGGGGAGCAAGTCACTCAGAATCGATCTGATCGCTTCTGAGCGATGCGGCTTGCAAAGGATCCCCACTCGCGAAATGGGAGTGTTTTTCATCATTCGGTCTCCGAAGAAGGGTACGAAGGCAATTCGGAACGGTCTGTAAAATAATCTCAGTATTCTACGATGGATCATGAAAAAACAGTAGTGCCCGATCGTGATAACAAGAGTCTTCTTATTATCCTGTTGACCCATATGCATAACGCGTTCAGGTATCGGCTGTATCCGACTCGCAAGCAGGAAACTGTTCTCGATCAACAGTTGGAAGAGTGTCGCTGGCTCTACAAGCATTTTCTGGAGTACAGGAAAAACGCCCGGGAGTGGTACGGTATTTCGTCTTATTCCGGACAGAAGAACACACTCCCGGCATTGAAGAAGGAACGGTCATTTCTCGATACGGGCTATCCCCGGTTCGAAAGAATAGGGACTATAACGTTTCCCTGACTATTTTGAGACTCGGGCTAGAGTCTCGGGGCAGTCCCCAAAAAGCCCACACTACAAACGTTTCTCATGTTTGGCAGTGGTGCAGCCATGGTACGATATTCTCAGAAGAGTGATGGTTGCGGGTAGTAGGACAAACCTGAGGCAGCTATAAAAATTCCGGACCGGGGAAGGATAGGGCAGTCATGCGACAAGATCAACTCTGGTGTTCAATGAAAAGGGGATTTTGATGCCGTTCATGGAAAGCTTTGGTCGGTATTCCCAGAAATATCGCGAGTATCTGTATCGTATCGAGAAAAATCTGTTCATGGACCATTCCATTTTTCATCAAGGAACAGCTCGCAAGCGAAAATATCAGGATTGATCAAATTAGATATGGAAGGTGGATCTTTGTCAAAGAGCTTGTCAAACTCGCTCAGATGGTGCCTTGACATCTTCCATGTTTAAGTGCTATAACCGCCGAACTAAAAAAGCCAATAGAGAAGATCCTGCGTGACAAATCGCACCAGATTTAAAAAGTGAAATGTAAGGGCGCTGTCCCCGAGGGGGGAGTACTATCTCCTCCTCCAAGTCATATATCGACATAAGCTTGTCTGGCCCAGGGGTCTTAAGGGCGGAGGTTAGATAAATGAAAGGAAAGTATAAGCTCCATATTCCAGAGTATAATTACTATTCCGATCAGGTGGCTTGCCGGAAGTCGTGTCCGGTTGGTACGGATGCTGGTGGTTATGTGCAGGCCATCCGCTCGGGAGAGTATGAAAAAGCCTACGCGATTGCCAGGGGACCAAATCCCTTTGCTTCGGTTTGCGGGTGGGTCTGCAATGCTCCTTGTGAGGCCTCGTGTACCCGTGGAAATATTGACCGGCCTGTTGCGATCAGGGCACTGAAGAGATTCGTGACTGAGAAGTTTGGCGTCGAGGCTGTTCTTGATCCTGCGGCGACGCTTCGTTATTCGACCGCTCCTGGTGTCCCGTATGGCAGGGCGACGGGAGAAAAGGTTGCAATCATCGGTGGAGGACCTGCCGGTCTAAGTGCCGCTCACGACCTGGCCCGCCTTGGCTACCGGGTTACAATATTTGAGGCGAACTCTAAATTGGGTGGCCTTTTCTACCTTGTTCCCGAGTACCGTCTGCCGAGACCTTTGTTCCAGGCCGAGATTGAGGCGATTCTGAGCATGGGAGTCGAGGTCCGGTTAAATACAAAAGTCGGAAAAGATATCTCCTTTGAGGAAATCTATAAGTCATTCAGGTCTGTTGTCATTTCTTCCGGGGCATGGGGCTCCCGCCCAATACCGTTTGAAGGCAAGGATCTTCAGCGAACCTATTCAGCCCTTCCATTTCTTCAATCTGTCTATATTCATCATGACCCAGTTCCTCTGGGACCACGTGTGGCTGTCGTTGGTGCGGGTAATGTTGCCATGGACGTCTGCAGGACGGCTGTGCGCCTTCCGGGTGTCGAGTCTGTCACTGTTATTGCGCTTGAGGATTGGGCTGAAATGCCGGCTGACGATGCAGAAATTGAGGATGCAGTCGATGAGGGCGTGCATTTTCTCCCTCGCAGGGGAACCCGTCGCATTGTCGGAACCTCTTCGGTTGAAGGCATTGAGGTTGTTGGCGTGAAATCCGTTTTTGATGACCAGGGTCGTTTCAGTCCGGTCTATAACGAAGAAGACTTGATTGTCGTTCCGGTTGATTCGGTTATTCTGGCCATTGGTCAGTCGATTGATACTGGATTTATTTCAGGCGAGCATGACTCAATTATTGGTCGCAACGGTGTGATCCGGGCGAACATGAGTGATATGAGCACAGGAATTCCCGGTGTGTTTGCCGCCGGTGATGTGGTGACAGGGCCACGTATTTTCATTGAAGCGATCGCTGCTGGACAATCTGCTGCAGCATCTGTTCATCGCTATATCAGTCAAAAGGAAACACCGAAAACTGTTTTTGGTATTTCAACGGCGATTGAACATAGAGGTGCTCCGACCCCTGTATGGCCGGTCGATTTCAATGTGGATGGATACTATACGATTCCCAGACAAAATCCCCAGCTGTTGAAACCGGAATTCCGTCGTACAAATTTTGAGCTGGCGGAGCTTTCTTTCACGGAAGAAGAGGCCCGCACCCAGGCATCGAGGTGTTTGACCTGCCATGTTAACCCCATCTTTGTTGGGGAAAAATGCATCATGTGTGGTGGATGCGTCGATGTATGTCCTGAGTTTGCACTGAAAATGATTCCTTTGTCGGAAGTGGATCTTGATATCCCCAAGTCTGCAGATGTGTTGAGTGGATTCATTGGAGTCGAGAAGGCTCGTCTTGGAGAAACCGAAGTTCTTCAAGAGCTTAGTCGTTCTACCGCCATGATTTGGGATGGTGCCCGATGTATCAGATGCGGCTTGTGCGCCAAGAGGTGTCCAACTGGTGCCATCACAATGGAACACCTGGAAATCAAACAGGAGGTAACCCATACATGAGTAGTGTCGCAGATCAATCCCAGAACAATAATTCTGGTGTGCTAGGCCCAACCGAGCAAAGTCGCAGGAAGTTCATGTTGGCAGCCGGCTGGGGAGTTGTTGGTGCAACTTTGGCTGGCTCTACCTTCGCAGCCTACAAATACCTTTTCCCTCCGATCCTTTATGAGCCACCGACAGTTTTTAAGATCGGTCACGTTACGGAGTATGGTCTGGGTGTTGATGAGCGCTGGAAGTTGAAAGGCCGTTTCTGGGTTGTGAGAAACATGAGGGGAATCTACAACATGATTTCCATCTGTCGCCATCTGGGATGTACTCCAAACTGGTTCCCGGACCAAAAGCGATTTAGATGTCCATGCCACGGTTCCATTTACGATGTTCACGGAAATGTACGCGGAGGTCCGGCTCCAAGAACTCTCTGGAGAGGACAGATCACAAAGGATCCTGTCGATGGTGCTTTGGTTGTGAATACCGTTATTCGACTCGATCCAAATCCGGCTCAGACTCCCCAGGGACTTTGGGTGAAGGAAAAAGTCAAGGAAGTTAATCCCTTCTGGATAGAGCATGTTCCACCGTCGGGGGCTTCCTGTTCGTCAAACAGGCTTCTTTGTTAGGTCTGTCGATTCAGAATCAAGTTTGCCGTTGCAAGTACACATTAAAAACATTCCTTTTTTAAAGGGAAAGGATATTTGATGCTGGAAAAGATGAAAGAAAAGGTTGTTCAGACTCAGCTGTTCAAGTCTGTTTTCAGGCATGGCTATCCTGATAATGAGCTGAATCAGGCCTATGTCGTATTTAGCAACATCTTCCTCCATATTCACCCTGTGAAGGTCCGCCGGACTGCTCTGAGAATGCGATATACCTTCTGTCTCGGAGGTATTACCCTGTTCCTTTTCATCATGCTGGCGGTCACAGGGATTTGGCTCATGTTCTACTACACGCCCTACACCGGTCTTGCTTACAAGAATATCAAGGATATTCAGTTTGTGATTTTTGGTGGAAACCTGATGCGAGATCTTCACCGTTTTGCAGCGCATGGAATGGTTCTGTTTGTCTGGCTGCATATGACAAGGGTGTTCCTGACGGGGGCCTATAAGGCTCCCAGGGAGTTCAACTGGGTTGTCGGTGTGGTCCTCCTGGTCAATACACTGATCCTGAGCTGGACTGGTTATCTTCTCCCATGGGATCAGCTTGCTTACTGGGCTGTTACAGTTGGAACAAAAATGGCTTCTTACACACCCTTTATCGGTCAGAATGGACCCTGGGGCGCACAGCTTGGTGTTAATCCAACAAACGACCTGATGTTCATGATGATCGGTGGCACGGTTGTTGGCCAAAATGCCCTGATCCGTTTTTATGTGCTCCATTGTGTGGTCCTTCCATTGGTTGTGACGGTCTTTCTTGCTGTTCACTTTTGGAGAATTCGGAAAGACGGTTTTTCAGGACCCTTGTAAAGTCCTCGCTGAGGAGTTTTGACTGTGCCGTTAGAGTAATAGCGTTTCGGAGAGGATAATCTTATGGAAAACAAGGCAGTGAGAGAAATATTTCCGAGGGATGCAAAAAAATCCTACGGTCTAGTTGAGTTGATGAAGGGAGCATCTCCGATCGTCCGAAAGGAACCGGAAGATACTGTCTACACTTGGCCCAACCTGATCATGATCGAACTTATCTGTGCATTACTGGTAACAGCAGCTTTAATTCTTTTAGTTCAGTTTGAGCATGCTCCGCTCAGGTCTCTGGCGGATCCTTCGACTACGCCAAATCCAATGAGAGCTCCCTGGTACTTTCTCGGACTCCAGGAAATTCTGGTGTATTTCGATCCATGGTATGCAGGTGTTGTTCTTCCGGGCATGATTATTGTCGGGTTGATGATTTTTCCCTATGTTGATACAAACCCAAAGGGTGTTGGGTATTACACTTATACAGAAAGAAAATTTGCAGTCTTCAATTATTCCTTTGGATTTGCCCTATGGTGGATTACCATTGTGATCGGAACTTACCTGAGAGGTCTGGACTGGCAATGGTATTGGCCATGGAGTGACAAGCTTGCCCATATGAATCCGGCTTTGGTGACACTGGTTCCATTGCATATTGTCTTTGTCAATCTGCTTCATGTATCAAAAGATGTGGCGAAGGGTTTCTGCGATGTCATCTTCCTTGGGTATTTTGCATTGGGTATGCTTATCCCCTATATGTTCATGCGAAAGTTTTACGATTCAATGGGGGCAGGACGCTATATCACCTTCATGATTTTCTTTCTGTCCATGATGGGCGTCGCTCTAAAAATCGTTTTGAGACTTCTTTTCAACATCAAGTATATTGTCGTAACGCCCTGGATTAATGTTTGACCCAATTTGTGGTCTCGTTTTCACGTGTAAGAAGCAAAACAAAGGGTGGGGATATACTCCCCGCCCCACAGGGAGGTTGAATGGGATCAATACACAGTTTCTTTGATGCTCCTTGGATCGAGCAGGTTTTTGGATTCCCGTACAGGATTGGGATATCTCTTGTACTCTTGTTTGGAACGGCATTTTTTTATTATCTGGTTATCTGGTTTCAGAAATGGCAGGAGGGCAGTTTTTACCCAGAAGGCCATCCTCTTCGCAAGGATTCGTCTTCCAATGATCAAGAAAGGGGAATTCGATCATGAAGATGAAAATATATGCGATGTTTCTTTTTTCGACGATCTTTGTCGGTGTGATGGTCGCCATTGAAATGTATAAGGATTCCCATCCGGAGTGGATGTCCTATCAAAGCCATTTCTATAAGATTCTGGCTAAAAAAACGAACAAGCCGGATATTGCAAATACTCCATTACAGGTTGTTCAGACATGGAATACGATCCTCAATAAGGCCGACCGATGTCAGACATGCCACATGGGCATCAATATTCCCATTTTCAAGGATATGCCGGAGCCCTTTACTGCACATCCGGATTTGTCGGGATTTATGTCAAAGCATCCTTTTGAAAAATTTGGTTGCACCGTTTGTCACGACGGAAATGGCATGGCAACCACTGTGAAGGAAGCCCATGGATTTAACGTAACGCTGAACTATCAGCCAAAGGTGGGTCCATTTTCGGAGGCATCCTGTACCAAGTGCCATACCGATCTATATAGTGAAGGTGTCAATCCACCAATGACACCCTATTTGAACCTTGCAAAAAGGACCATCAAGGAAAAAGGTTGTGGTTCCTGTCATATGATGGCCCAGTTCAACCTCCATGGAGTTCTGGCTCCAGACCTTTCAGGCTTTGGTTCAAGAACAGAGCTTGGATTCTATAACGTTCACATGTTTGAGTACGTAAACGGAATCAGATCGGAACGAGAGTGGGAATGGGAACATTTTAAAAACCCCAGACGTATTTCTCCCGGTATTCCGGCATTCAAGGTTCCACCAACGATCATGCCCAATTTCCATCTGACGGATGAGCAGACGACAGCTCTTACTGTTTGGGTCTTGGGATTGGTTGATCCTTCCGTTATCACGATTCCACAAAAATACCTGCCTGTTGAAAGAAGCCAGGGAAGACCTGTTCCGATTCCGATTACAAAGGGCAATATCGGAGTTTTTCCGGATTCAGCTTTCAAGAAAGTCTCATTCCATAACTAAAAAAATCTTTTCCTATCTAGAAAAGCCCCCTTCGCCTGACGGTGGAGGGGGCTTTTCAATTGGAATGGCTCGAATAAGGTAATGCTTTGAGGAAAAAAAATGATTCATGTCAGTGATCTCAGAAAAGAATATATTCAGAAAGGCCAGAAGATCACTGCGGTGAATTCAATTTCCTTTGATGTGCAAAAAGGAGAGTTTTTTTCATTGCTTGGTCCTAATGGGGCTGGAAAAACAACCACTATTTCAATCCTTTCCACAATATTGTCTCCGACATCAGGAAATGTGCTGATTAATGGGATAGATGTTCGGAAGGATCCTCATGGGATCAGGCAACATATTGGCGTTATCTTCCAGGATCCAAGCCTTGATGATCGCCTGAGTGCCCAGGAAAATATGGATTTTCATGGACGTTTATACGGAATGTCTCCTGTAGACAGGCTGCGGAGATCAGAGCTGCTATTGAAAATGGTAGACCTTTGGGACAGAAGAAGCTCCCTGATCAGGACATTTTCCGGAGGAATGAAGCGAAGGCTTGAGATTGCCAGGGGTTTGATGCATCGCCCTCTCCTCCTGATTCTTGATGAACCTACAATCGGTCTTGATCCGAAAAGTAGAAGGGATATCTGGCATTATATTCATGAAGCCCGGAGGGAGTGGTCGATGACTATTTTATTGACTACGCATTATCTGGAGGAAGCGGATGGGGCAGACAGGGTTGCAATCATGAGCAAGGGCAAAATTGTTGCTCTTGATCACCCAGCCAACCTGAAGGCAAGCCTTGGTCCATCCCTTGTGACAATCGAATTTCCACCGGAATCTTTGGAATCTCTTAAAACGACGTTGAATATGCTTTATGGGATATCTCGCTTTTCTCTCGAATCCGAATCGTTATTACGTTTCCCTATGCCGGTCAACGTTTCATCTCCGGCAGTCTTTCTCCAAAGCCTGCCACCCGTTTTAACCGGTTTCTCAATAGGAACTGCAACACTAGATGATGTTTTTATTTCTCTCACAGGGGATGATGGAAGTATCGATAACCGGTGAATTTGTGAGAATGGTTCTTCAACAGTCCCCTTGTTGCCTTATGAATGGTTGAATGCTTTAGCAAGAATGGAAGAAATTCAGCGGATGACAAACCAGGAACCTCAATCGCAATTAACAATCGAGCTTATCTCTGATATTGATCAAAAAATCCATTCGACGGGGCCATTTCTGAGAGATTTAAGGGGTATCTATACACTTTGGCTACGTGATGTGATCAGGCTCTGGCGAGACCGTATACGACTTGTAGGTTCTTTTATTCAGCCACTATTGTTTCTGTTTGTTTTGGGGGGTGGGCTTAGGGGAAGAGTTGTGCCTCAAGGTTCAGGAACAAATTATCAAATTTTTATTTTCCCGGGAATTGTACTGATGAGTATATTGTTTACCTCTTCCTTTGCCGGGATGGCCGTTGTCTGGGATAGGGAGATGGGATTCCTGAAGGAAGTGCTTGTTGCTCCCATTTCTCGAACAGCGGTTGTTGTCGGCAAGATTCTCGGAGGAGCATCAAATAGCCTGATTCAGGGAATTTTTTTGTTGGCGCTGGCTCCTTTTTTGAAGATTTACCCTTCTTTTGGACAGATTTTCTTCATGTTGGGAGTCATGCTGATTGTTTCCCTCTCCCAAACAGCAATGGGAATTGCTTTGTCCGCGAGAATGAGTTCAAGCCAAGGGTTTATGGTGCTTATGAACTTTATTGTTCTACCCATCTATTTTCTTTCAGGTGCGATGTTCCCCCTAAATCAGTTGCCAACATGGTTATCTGTTCTCTCTCAAATGGATCCATTGACATATGGGGTTGATCTGATGAGGGGAATACTGCTGGGAACTTTTTACTATTCTGTCTACCGGGATATATTTATTATTATGTTCTTCGGACTATTGATGTTATATATTTCCGTCAGGCAATTTCAGAAAGATTAGTTTTCCGGATTTCTCCGGCAGAAGCTCGGAAAGGAAAGGAGCGTTAATATGGCATCGGAAATGTCATTTGATATCGTTTCCAAGGTTGACATGCAGGAAGCCAAAAATGCTGTGGAGCAGACCAATAAGGAGATTCTCACGCGATTTGATCTCAAGGACTCAAAATCCGAGGTCAAATGGGACAAGTCTGATCTGATCCTTGAAGCCAAGGATGTTCACAAGTTAAAATCAGTCAACGAAATCCTAGACTCGAAATGTCTCAGACGGGGGATTTCCCTGAAGAATCTCGACAAGGAAAAGGTTGAGGAGGCATTGGGTGGGACAGCAAGGCAGCGTATTCGTTTCAAACAGGGATTGTCTTCAGAAAATGCCAAGGAAATTGTCAAGGAGATCAAGGGGACCAAATTGAAGGTTCAGCCGCAGATTCAGGGAGACACCGTGCGTGTTTCCGGAAAATCCAGGGATGACCTTCAGGAGGTTATCCAGATTCTCAAGAACAAGGACTTTGGTATTGATTTGCAGTTCACCAATTACCGGTAGCCAATGGTGTTTTAAGACCTTTTGGTGTGTTCTGGTTCTCCAACCGATTCCGTGACAACGTATCTTGATTCCAGGGAATATTCTGGAGATGGGGGGGCATGTGTGCTTTAGAAAAAAAATTCTGGGATCCTTGTTCTTTTTAGGGCTTTTGGTCCAGACATCCTGTATTACGGTAAACCTGCTGCCGCAAAGTAACGGGTTGACGGAGGAAATCGTTTCTGGAAAAGGTTCTCCGGATAAATTGTTGCTCATCCCCATTGACGGATTTATCGGAGACAGGGCTCAAAAGGGAATCCCGTTTTTAGGTGGACGGGAAGACACTGTTACTGCAACGCGTTCAATGCTGAAAAAGGCGGAACATGATCCGAGCGTCAGGGGTGTCATCTTCCTGATTGATAGCCCCGGGGGATCTGTGACAGCCTCAGACCGTATTTATCATATGATCCGTTCATTCCGCCAGAGACATCCCATCCCTGTTTTTGCCCTTGTCGAGGACATAGGGGCTTCTGGTGCTTATTATATTGCAATGGGTGCAGATGAGGTTTGGGTTCATCCGACCAGTATTGTAGGGAGCATCGGCGTTGTTGTTTTCAATGTTGGTGTTACCGGTTTGATGAAGAAGATTGGGGTTACCGACCGGTCAATTACGTCGGGGGACGAAAAAGAGATGGGCTCTCCCTTCAGGCATATGTCGAGCAAGGATCAGCAAATCTTTCAGGATCTGGTGGGAGACCTCTATGGGCAGTTTTTGGGAGTTGTCTCGAAAAGCCGGCAGATTGCTCCGGAGCAGCTGAAGCCGATCGCTGATGGGAGGGTTTACACCGCCAAACAGGCTATCAAGCTTCATCTTGTCGACAGGATCGGTTACAGGGAGGACTTGGTCACCCACCTCGAGCGAGTCATGCACGTCAGTAAGTTTGAGCTTGTACGCTATCGGGAGCCCTTTTTGTCCGGAACAGGACTGTTTGGTGAATCAAGCCCTGTAGGGTCTCCGGTGGCTGATCCATCCCTTCTTATTCCAGCGCTTAAAAAGCTTGGTCCTACACCTCTTTATTTCTGGTCTCCCTCTCTTGGTGGGGGGAGCATGAAGTAGGGCGATTCTCCCAGCAATTTCCATGTTTTTTCGGGGTGGCTTTTACAAAAAGCCGCCCTTTTTTTTTGATGAAACTGCTCCCATGCTGTTTTTAGTGAAGGGGATTTGATCAGGTCTTTTGTTGACGCGGGATGGGTGCAAATCTCCCTGAGTTGAGCCGGTGTCAGGGCGTGGTAGATCTGAAGGGCAAAATGCCGATGGGTTTGTCCCCAGTATGCAACAGGATATTCCCCATCAGCTCCGAACGCGGCGCTACTTCCTGTTGCGATAATGAATCCGGCGGCAGCGGCTACGAGGATAGCCGTTTTGTAACCCAGTTTTCTCTGATTCATTGCTGCTCCTTTCTAAGCATTTTCAGGCAAGAAGACCCAAAAAAGGTCATTCAGATTGGTTCCGGTCGCTCCGGTTTTGATCGCCCACCCTGTTTTTTGAACAACAGGCTTTGTATTATGACTTCTTAATGCATTTTGTATATGGAATTGTTTTAGTTTTCCGAATCCGGATCCGGGAATGATACATCCTGCAAGTCCTGAGTTGCCGTCGATTCCATCTGTTGCCAATGCTCCGACAACAAATGAATGGAGCCCTCCGTCATGGAGTGTTTGGGCGATTGACAATGCAAGTTCGAGCGTTCGTCCACCCTCTCCGTTACTTGTTCCTATCGAGACAGTTGTCTCTCCTGATCCGATAAAAAGTTGATTGTTTCCAGAGGGTCGTCTGTCGTAAAGCATGAGAGACGCAAGTGTTATGCCGACAGTCTGTGCCTCGCCCTTTATTTTATCTGACCAGATATGGATGTCTGTATTGGGCACCACAAGGATCCCGCTGGATCTCAAAATGGCTGTTCGGGAGTCTCCGATCACAATCGGTTCATGGAGCAGGAGAGAAGTGTTTCTGGCAGAGGCAACTCTTCGGGATGGGTTTGGGATCTTGCAGTCGATATCAAGCGATTTCAGGATATTGCTTGCAGTGGCTCTGTTTCCCAAGTCGGAGGGGATGGTCGGTCCTGATCCGACCATATAGGATGGCATACCCGGAGTGTCCGAGAGAATTATGGTTAATGATTCTGATCCATGGAAAAAGTCCAGAAGCTTTCCGCCCTTGACACTGGAGAGAGCTGTCCTGACTTGGTTGATCTCTTCAATCGGCAGGCCTTTTTTCATCAATGAACCAATGACTTGAACTTTTTTCTCCAGGGTGATTGGACTGACTGGTGCCGCAAGCAGGCTTGATGTTCCTCCGGAAATCGCCGCAATGAGAGCTGTTCTTGTGGGAAGTGATGAGATCTTTTCCAGAACAATTTTTGTGGATTCAATGCTCAAAGGTCCGGGGAAAGGGTGTTCACCGGTGAGGGCTGGATAGTTTTTCGGTGGTACAGATCCCTGTGGAATTAATGTTAAAGTCTTTTCAGCAGGTATTCGCCATCGACCGGAAATCGCCTCGGTCATTTCTGCGGCGGCTTTCCCGATTGACAGCAGAAAAAGAGGGTCTCTCAGTCCAAGTTCTTCTGGTCGGGATGGAATCTCCTGGGAGATGAGCTCTTTTGGTGAAAGAGCTTTAAGGATTTTATTGATGGACTGTCTCGAATGCTTCGCGTACTGCTCTTCATTCAAACTCAATGGCTCCTTGTATACTTTTCCTGGCAATCGGAACTGCAAAAGTAGAGTGTGCCGTTTTCAGACTTCGCCTTCAGTGTCGATGGGGCTTCCGGGTCGACAAAAGTTCCGCAAACAGGATCTCTCTGGAGTGCGGCAGATTGTAATGTCGGAGTCTTGTGTGCGGTTCCCGGGCGCAGAAATTTTAGAAGAATCAGTATTCCAGGAATGAGCATGAGAAAAAATAATAATCGTATAAGAAGCATTGAACCTCTCTATGGAGCCGGAAAATATGGCTATTAGGACGATGGCTTTTCGGGACTATATGGAATGGTCCCTTTTTGATCCGGATATAGGGTACTACACGTGTCGGGCTAAAATCGGTTTGTCCGGGAGTGACTTTATCACTGCTCCTGAGGTCAGTCCCGTTTTCTCTCTCCTTATATCGGAACAGATCATAGAGCTTGATGATTATCTCGGAAATCCGGAGAAATTTTATCTGATTGAGGCAGGGCCCGGCAATGGGACGATGATGCGTTCAGTTCTCACCTGCATAAAACTGCTCCATCCTCATCTTTTTGAACGGGTTTGTCCCATGATGATCGAGACAAGCCCATTTTTAAGGCAGCAGCAATTCAAGAGGCTGTCAAGCCTGTCTTTGAAAAATGCTCCCGTCTGGATGGAGATGAATAGCCTTCCGGTGGAGAAGGTCGATGGAGTTATTCTTGGAAATGAATTCCTTGATGCTCTTCCTGCCCACTGGATCAGGATGGCAGGAGGTGGGCTGGAGGAGGTTTATGTCGAGGTCGACGCGGACAGGGTTCTTGGACATTCTTATGAGCCTCTTGTCAATCGGGATATCGTCAACTACCTTGACTGGATCGGTGTCGAGTTGCCGGAAGGGTGCGAAACGGACATTTCGATTGATGCCATTTCTGTTCTGGGTAAGCTCGATTCCATTCTGGACCGGGGTTTTATGCTATGGATCGATTACGGGGACAGCGCTTCCGAAAAATACTCACAGAGAAGGAGTCGTGGAACGATCAGGGGATTCAAGGACCACCAGTTGATCGACCAGGTCTTCGATCATCCGGCAGGAAGCATCGACCTTACTGCACATGTCGATTTCAGCGGGGTTATGAAGCGCCTTGTTGAGTTGGGGCATCGGTTTGAGGGGTATAGCGACCAGATGTCCTACCTTATTGCGCTTGGGATTGACCAGGTCCTTCAGGAGAATCAATTAAGCAAGGAAGAAGTTATTGCGGCGTCGACGCTTTTTCATCCCCTTCAGATGGGGAGAGTCTTCAAGGTATTGCTGACTTCAAAGGGAATCGGACCCAAGAAGGCAATGAAGGGATTCCCTCGGGAATCCCTTCTCCCTCTTCTGGTGCCGGACCGGGGAGATCCTGGTTTGTTTGGGTGATTCAGTGCTTCGTTGAGATGTTCGACAGAATATAGCTGGTAACGGCGTCTGTCTCGTCAGCGGAAAGGTATTTTTTTCCAGTTTGTTCCATATAGCGGTTCATTTTTTTGACAAGGACTTTCCATTGGTCTGGGGTATGTGTGCTGAAAACAGGAAGAGTATGGCATTGCACGCATGATTCCTCAAAAAGTGTTTTTCCGGATGCAAGGGGAAAAACTCTTGAAAGGTCCTGTGAGCTCTCCCTTGCAACTTTTTTTTCCGGAAGCGAGATGAGAATACCAAAGGCTACCAATGCGAAAAGAGCTGTCAGTCCAATTGCTGTCGAGTTCTTCATGGGAGGGGTAATCGGGCTCATGAAGACTCCTTTCCTGTCCGGAGAATCATTGGAATAAGTTCGTGTCTGATTTCATCATCGACCATCGATCCAATGAGTGACGGAGGGGTGCTGCGATGGAAGAGCGCATCCGGTGTCGGCGACTGATGTCGGGTTATTGTTCCCGACATTGACCGGGTCGTGCCATCGGATGATCGTGTAATGATCTTGTAGCTTAAAATGACAACTGCCTTTTGGCGGACGTTGAGTGGTGCAGCCGAAACCCTGTCTTCGATCTTTTCAATGGAAACAGAAACGGTCAAAGGGTGGTTTGATGTTTTGGCCATTTGTACCGAGAATCCCTCGTCAACAAGGTCCTGCTCGATTTTTTTCTGGATGCTTTGAGAGAGGGACTCCCTGACAAGCAAGTGGGACCTGCTCCCGAGAGCATGGAAGAGGGTTCCGAGTCTTTTTCCGTTACCAGTGTCCGTTACGGGAAGGAGCCAGACAGAGATGCCCTGGGAGGTATTGTCAGGGGGAGGGGATTTGGGAAATTTAAGCCCTCCAACGATTACCGGAGGTTCCAGAGAGTTTGCGCATCCTGCCAGCAGGGCTATTGTGCCAAATGCAAAAAAACCGACCAGTGTTCTTTTTCTCATGGATGATTTTCCTTCGTTTTTATTGTCCGGGAAGAACCTTGACCGACCCCTCATAATCGCTTTTCTGGCCTTTTGGAGGGTTCAGCCAGAGAAGCTTGACTGAGTGGATCCCAATGGTTAAAGGCGGAAGGTCTATCGATGCTTTTTTTGTCCTCGATATGTCGGATATTGCAACCGCTTTTCCATCAATGTCAACTTCCATGCGATAAAACTGATCATTGACAGGAGATTGGGGGAAAAACACCTGGATGGTCATTTTTGTATTATTCTTTGCCGGTGCGGGCCATACAATGCGAAGTTCTTTTTGTGAAGAGTTTGCATGTCCGACTGTTTTGTTCATCAGAAGCATTGACAGAACTGCGAATGTCATGAGGGTCATTTTTTTCAGGGCAAACTGATTCGACAGGTTGCTGACCCTTTGATAGAATGCTTCCATGCTGATCAAGTCCTCATCCCCCCTATTCTTAAAATACATCATTGCAGAGCGCGTTGCTAAGGGTTCTCTGGTATTGGCACTCGGAATCGGTGGACTGTCCCTTGTCCCGCTGGATTTGTCAAGCCTTGTCCAGAAGGTGGGTATGACTCTGCACATAGAAGTTGACAGTCCCTGGCTGGACTATCTTATTCATGCTTCCGGAAGAATCAATCCTGTAGCCCTTAAGGTTGCATCCTTCCTGATCGTCTGTTACGGAGTGCTGAACTACATTGTTGCATGGGGTTTGCACCGGAGATTCCGGTGGGCCGAATATATGACCATTATTGAAATATCTGCGTTGATTCCATTTGAAGTTTACGCGATCGACCAGAAGTTTTCCCTATTTCGCCTAGCCGCTTTTTGTGTCAATATCCTGATTGTTTGGTATCTGCTGAAGAATCGTTCCCTTTTTCATTCGATGTCGAAGGATGCAGAGCCGATTCTTCCCCCTTCGGTCTGAAGATTCCTTGCTTATCCTCCTTTTTTTGTCGAATTGCCTGAATTATCTTGACAGGCAACTCTTTCTTTCCCTTCTTCCTGCGATGAAAAACCTCTACCAACTCAGTGATCCTGTTATTGGTCTTCTTTCCTCCTCCTTTACTTTTGCCTATCTTGCCGCAGCCCCTGTTGCCGGTTTTTGGGGAACGAGGTTTAAAATGGAAAAGATGCTTGGTGGAGGTATTCTGCTTTTTTCGATCGGGATGCTTGTTGCCGCCCTGGCTGAGTTCAGGTGGATGCTTTTCCTGGGAAGATTCCTCACCGGCTTCGGTGAGGCGGTTCTGTCAACACTGGGACCTGTCTACCTCTACAATCTTGTCTCTTCTTCGAAAGGAGCAAGGCTTGGGTGGTTTTACCTTGCGATCCCTCTGGGTTCGGCAATGGGCTTTTTGCTGGGAGGTGCCTTTCTTTCGAGACTGAGCGTGGAACAGATCCTCATGATTCCTGTTCTTCCCGGATTCCTATTTGCATGGATCTTTATCATGAGGAAAGGGAGCCACTTTCCTGATTCTTTTTATCAGTCTCCTTTGCAAAAAGATCTTTTCTCGTGGAGGGGGTTTCTGAAAAGGTTTTCCATGGAAGACAGGGCAATGGTCATGATGAGTTTTCAGGTGCAGACGCTTGTGACCTTTGTTCTTGGCGGGATGGCTGCCTGGATGACTTTTTATTTTATCAGGGTGAAGATGTTTCCTGTCACCTCGATTGAGTCCTTGACCGGTGGGATGCTTTTGGTTGGAGGAATCACCGGGATGCTTGGAGGAGGGAAGTTGCTGGACAGGGAAATCAGGATTCATCCGGATAGGCCATTTCATGGACCCACCCTTTTGGGTTTGGGCGCATCTTTGCTGGGGGTCCTGGTTGTTATTGCCGGAAACTCTCTGTTTGTTTGTGGCGCAGGATTGCTTCTTGCCATCTCCGGAATATTTCTTGTTTTTGTGCCGTTGAACTGGATTCTTCTTTCTCGTGATGCCCAGGTCTCTCCAGCAGTCTTGATCGGAATGAGTCTTTTTGTATCTCATCTTCTTGGCGACCTCCTTTCCCCCTCCATTATTGGAGAGGTTTCCCAGCAATGGGGGCTTTCCGTTGCAGTTGAAGTCACTCTGATCATTCCTTTGCTCTTTGCCCTTGCAATCTATGCGATATATGCGAAAAAGAGGGGCTTCTGACGGAAGTCATGCCCGGAAGGGTGACTCTTTGACCGGACGGTCTCAATGGAAAAGAATGCGGCCTTGGTGTAGTATGATTTTAAACAAACATTTTCAGGAAATTGAGGAGGTTCACTTTGACCGCAAAGGATTTGATGTCTCGCAGTGTGATTTCGATTTCTCCGGAAGCTTCCCTGAGGGAGCTGGCGGACCTTCTTGTCCTGAACCGGATCAACGGGGTAGTGGTCTCGAACGTACCAGGAGAATTTCTGGGTGTTGTGGGAGAACATGATCTGATCCATCATGAGAAACCACTTCATATCCCGACAGTTATTTCATTGTTCGATGCATGGCTTTTTCTGGAGCCTCCCTCCCATTTAAAAAAAGAGATCGAGCGTCTTGCTGCAACCCAGGTCAGGGACATCTATCAACACAATCCACCCACTGTATCCCCGGAAGCCCAGATTGCGGACCTGGCCGGGGTTTTCGAGAAAACAGGGGTCGATATTCTGCCGGTTCTTGAAAAAGGGAAGCTTGTCGGAGTCATAGGTAGGGGAGATCTTGTTCGGGCCATGGCAGATGGTGAAGCAACCTGATTCTTCTGTATGGATCCTTCCATCAGAGTTCCAGACGTCGGAATTGGGAGAGTTTTTCGGGAGCAATGCATCTTCTGGAACACTGATACTCCTGTCCGGTCCGACTGGAATCGGAAAGACCAGCTTTTGTAAGGGAGTGGCCAGATCTCTGGGAATCAGGGAGGTGTTAACCAGTCCAACTTTTTTGACGTGGCAGTTTTATGAGGGTGGCCGGATCCCCCTGTTTCATGGTGACCTTGACCGCTTTAAAGGGAGTGCCTCCGAGGAGTTTGAATGGGCCCTCACAGAATGTTCGCAAGAGAAGCTGGCCTTGGTTGAATGGGGGGAAAGGCTCTCCCTTAAAGCGAGAGACCTGTTCGCTGTGACGATCCATCTTTCCTTTTCCTGGGAGGGTGATCTGGAATGTCCTGGCAGGAGGTTTTCTTTTATTGTCGATTCCCTCTCTCGGGATGTCTCTGGGCTTGAACGCGGAATCAACCTTTTTCTAAATGACGGGAAGCGATGGAAGGCTTGAGCGCACCTTGGAGAATGGAATATATTAAAAAAAATGGTGAGGTCACTCCGAAGAGCGACTGCATTTTGTGTGATCTCGGAAAGTCCGGCGTAGAACGGGATCGTCTTGTCCTCTACTCCGGGCAGGACTGTTACGTTGTCCTAAACGCTTTTCCCTATACAAGCGGCCACCTGATGGTTGTTCCCTATCATCATGCGGGAACATTTTCCGAACAGTCCCAGTCAACACTCAGTGAGATGATGTACCTTTTAAAACATGCGGAACGGATTCTCCTTGAGGAGTATCAGCCGACAGGTTTCAACATGGGTGTGAATATCGGGCGTACTGCAGGTGCGGGGATCCCGGGACATCTGCATTCTCATCTCCTGCCAAGATGGGATGGCGATACGAATTTTATGACTTCCATCCATGAAGTGCGAGTGTTGCCTGAATCCTTGTTGATGACTTATGACCGGCTTTTGCCTGCGTTTTCCCGTGTGCCCCAGATGGACAAGTGTGCCGAGAAAGGCGAATAGGTCCGATTTTTTGGGTGTGTCCTGTGTCTGGCATTGATCGTGGACAATGGAACCGGAAGGAGCCAAGATGAAGATGTTCAGAGTGGTTGTGTCTGTTCTGGTTTTTCAGTTGTTTGGAGGTTTTTTCTTCCTGCCAACGGACGCCCGGGCATGGGTTGTGGCAGGAAAGCCGGATTATCCGGTAGCGCCAGTTCATAAAAAGCTGGAGGTTATTTATACCGAGTATGCTGGCCTTGCCAAGGAGCTTGATGATGTTCTTGCCGAAAAAAATGTTTTGGCGAAGAACTATTCTCCGTGGCGGGCTTCCTGGGAGAAGCGGATGATGCTTGCTGAGGAGCGCCTTCATCAGCTTTACCCTTACTTTATGCCGATCAATCAGCACCCATGGACGCGTGAAGCCGCTGTTTTTACCAATCTGCAAGGGGTGAGGGAATGGCTCTGGACGGTTGAGCAGGATGAGAACAGCATTGTTGATGGAAAGCCAAACTTTGATATCGAGAATGGAAAAATCTACAAGCGCAACATCGATATGTATCGCGGGTTCATGATAAAAGCCGGTACGATATTGACGGGTGGTCCATTCTACGGGAATTTCTTCAAGGATACCCAGGCAACCATTTTGGCGAACTATTGTGTTTATCCTGAAGTGCATGGGGATGGATCAACCCATATGACGAAGCTTGTCAAACCTTCATTCCATAAGATGGGTCTTCAAAACGGGTTGGCTATGGAAGGCAGAGATCAGACGGAAACATCGGCTTCCAAATAGTGTTTGCGTGACCTGATGGATTGAACTCCTGTTCCCGTATAGTCCCAAAAAGCCCTGGGCCTTTTCTCCCCGGAGGCCGAGTTCAGGTCCTCCGCCGCTCTTGGAGTCCTCCCCCGAAACGGCGTTGTCGGATTGCCGGGCCGCCTCAAAACGGACCAAAAGCTGATGGGCTGTCGACTGCAAGAGGGAGTTTCCGGACAAAAGTCAGAATCCTCTTTTCAGACATGCTTCTGCTGCCCAGGGTCTTGCACCGTGGATTTTGCTGATGAGGGAAAAGCTCTTGACTTTTTTCCCGGCACATGTCCTTTACTCCTTGTGTGCCACGCCAGGGCTGGGTCGGGGGGCTCTTGATTTTTGCTTTTTCCCCTCGATCCACACTATAATAGCTCCCAACAGTCAATCCCAAGAGTCACCTTGGGAATATCCCTCTGCGACGATTCCTCATGTTTGGCGAAGGGTAGGTGTCAAATCCTTTTAAATCCAGGACCGAGAGCCTGGGAAAGGGTTCTGTGAGCGCTTTTCTTAGTTCCTCTATCAGCTTTTTATCTCTGCAAGATCGTTGCTTGTTTCTCCCTTCCTGTTTTTTTTCAAAAAAATACCACTTTTTCAGATCGGATCCTTCATGAGTCCACAGGGTGGTCTCCGTGTTTTGATGGATTCTGGACAGATAGGTCGCACGATTCGCCGAATGGCTCATGAGATCCTTGAGCATAATCAGGGAACAAAAAATTTGTGCCTGGTTGGAATCCTTCAGGGCGGTGCGATTCTTTCCCAAAGAATTGGGGCTGTGATTGAGAGCATAGAAGGAATTGCCCCACCAATGGGGACGCTCGATATCACTCTTTACAGGGATGATCTCGCCATTCGCGCTGCCCCTCCTTTCTTGAGAGAGAGCAATATCCCCTTCTCCATCGATGACAGCCGAATTGTTCTGGTCGACGATGTGTTGTATACGGGGAGAACGGTTCGTTGTGCCCTGGATTTTCTGATGGATCTTGGCCGGCCATCTTCTGTACAGCTTGCGGTATTGATTGACCGGGGCCACAGGGAACTTCCAATCCGGGCGGATATTGTCGGAAAAAGCATCCCTACGAGTAGGCAGGAGAAAGTTCGGGTCCTTCTTGAAGAAAACAATGAATCTGTTACCTTGGTCAGGATGTCATCATGAACCTTCCTCCCCCGATTCACGCACTCGAAAAAAAGCATCTTCTGTCGATTTCGGATTTGTCTGTGCCAGAAATTGAGGGGATCTTCCAGACAGCTGAATCTTTTCTGGATCTTTCCTCACGCTCAGTCCGAAAGGTCCCGTCTCTCAGGGGAAGGATTATCGTCAACCTTTTCTACGAAGCATCGACCCGAACAAGAACATCCTTTGAGATAGCCGGAAAGAGACTTTCTGCCGATGTGATCAACATAACGACGACCCAGTCGAGTGTTGTCAAAGGGGAAAGTCTTCTGGATACAGTCCGCACAATAGAGGCTTTGGGAGCTGATGGCATTGTCATTCGCCATTCCTCCTCAGGGGTTCCCCAGTGGATCTCAAGTCAGGTGAACTGTCATGTCATCAATGCCGGGGACGGTCTGCGGGAGCATCCGACACAGGCTCTTCTGGATCTTTTTACCATCCAGAAAAGGAAGAAGAGATTGTCTGGATTGACCGTTGCCATTGTCGGTGACGTTCTCCACAGCAGGGTTGCCCGTTCGAATATTGCTGCGATGCAAATGATGGGGATGAAAGTCAGGGTTGTCGGCCCTCCGACACTGATACCCCGTGAGGCAAAGCAGTGGGGGATTGATGTCTTTCATTCTCTTCGTGATGGACTGGAACAGGTTGATGTCATCATGTTGCTGCGTCTTCAGCTTGAGAGACAGGCGTCCGGCTTCATTCCTTCTATTGAGGAATATTCTCGGCTGTTTGGTCTTTCCCCGGAGAAGCTCTCTTGGGCTGCTCCGGATGCGATTGTATTACATCCGGGTCCGGTTAACAGGGGCATTGAAATCCAGGGGGAAGAGATGTTTTCTGAACGATCGGCTGTCCTGGATCAGGTTCATCATGGAGTGGCTGTCAGAATGGCTATTCTTTATCTTTTAATGGCCGGGGGGCGACCGGAGGAGGAAAATCGTGCACCAGCGTGAACAAAGAGGATCCTTTCTCCTGAGAAATGTCAGAATGTTTGACCCCGTCCAGAAGGTTGACCAGACCGGGGATATTCTGGTTATGGATGGGCGGGTCCGTGCTTTTGGGGTCGTAGAGGAATTGCCACCCTCCGTTCCTGTGATTGAAGGAAATCGCGGCCTTCTTGTCCCAGGTTTTGTCGATGTGCATGCCCATTTTCGGGAGCCTGGATTCGAGTATAAGGAAACGATCGAAACGGGATCCCGGGCAGCAGTGTCCGGAGGATTTACCAGTGTCTGTGTCATGGCAAACACCAACCCTGTCAACGACCATCCGGGTGTTACAAGGGAAATGATTCGAAAGGCCAATGAGGTTGGGCTGTGCAGGATCTTTCCGATCGGAGCCGTATCGATTGGCCTGAAAGGTGAGACTCTCTCGGAGATGGTCTCACTTTCCGAGGCTGGCTGTGTTGCGTTCTCCGATGACGGACTTCCTGTGCGGACGGCAAAACTCATGAGACGGGCCCTTGAATACTCGATCATGACCGGTCTTCCCGTGATCGACCACTGTGAAGACCGGGACCTTTCCGATGGTGGCGTGATGAATGAAGGATGGGTCAGTACAACGTTGGGTCTCAAGGGAATCCCGAATGCCTCGGAAGATGTTGTCATTGCAAGGGATATCGAGGTTCTCCGTTTGACAGGAGGACATCTGCATATTGCCCATCTGTCGACCGAAGGAGGTGTCCGCCTTGTTCGACAGGCCAAGAAGGATGGTCTTCCCGTGACAGCGGAAACATGCCCTCATTACTTTTCCCTGACTGATGAATGTGTCCGGCATCATCATACAAATGCGAAAATGAACCCTCCCCTGCGTCAGGAAGCTGATCGCAAGGCTGTTATTGAGGGTCTTGCCGATGGCACCATCGATATGATTGCGACGGATCATGCGCCACATGCCTCTCATGAAAAGGAGCGGGAATTTGATCAGGCTCCATTTGGGATTATTGGTCTTGAAACAGCCTTTTCCCTGGGGTATGGACTTGTCGAAAGGGGCGATCTGTCGCTTGAGAGGCTGATTTGCCTGATGTCAAACAACCCTGCGCATCATTTCAGTCTTCCCGTGGGAGAGATCCGGGTTGGTGGCCTTGCTGACTTTGCTCTTCTGGATCTTTCGAGACGTCAGACGGTTCAGAATGATTTCTTCCGCTCGAAGAGCCGGAACTCACCATTCCTGGGCTCAGTTATCGGAGGTGAGGTCCAGAAGACCTTTATGGATGGCCGGCTTGTTTTTGACCGGATGCAGGACAAAGAGGTGGAACGATGAAATCATTCGCCCCTATTGTACTGGTTCTCGAGGATGGGACAATTTTTTCGGGTCAGAGCGTCGGTGCATCGGGAACTGTTTCTGGCGAAGTCGTTTTCAACACTGCGATGTCCGGATATCAGGAGGTTCTGACGGATCCTTCCTATGCAGGGCAGATTGTCGTAATGACATCACCGATGATCGGAAATACGGGAATTAATGAAGTCGATGCCGAGTCTTCGAAAGTTCAGTTGTCGGGGTTCCTGACGACAGCCATGAGCTATAAGCCTTCTCACCATCAGTGCACAAAAACGCTGCCGGATTACCTTGTCGAGCAGGGAATCATTTCCGCCCAGGAAATTGATACCCGCTCCCTGACACGTCATTTGAGGAAAAAGGGCGTTCTTCGGGGAATTTTGACCACCGAGATGGACAAGCCGTCCCGTCTGATTGAACGGGCGAGGCGCGTCCCATCCATTGAATCTCTGGATCTGGTCCGTCAGGGACTTCCCATGCATGAAACATTGAAAAGGTCTTTGACTTCCGGGCTTGAAGTTGTCCTGATTGATTTCGGGGCAAAGGGATCGATTAAAAAGTGTCTGGAGGATCTTGGGGTACGGGTGAGGGTTGTTCCTCCCGATACCAAGGCCCAGTCAATTCTGGATGACCGCCCTGATGGGGTTGTCCTTTCAAATGGTCCGGGAGACCCGGCACGTCTGACGTCCATTATTGGTGAGGTTCGGGGGCTTCTTGGAAGATTGCCCATTCTTGGCATCTGTCTTGGTCACCAGCTCCTGAGTCTGGCTGTTGGTGCAAAAACCTACAAGCTGCCTTTCGGACACCACGGAGTAAACCACCCGATCCTGGATCTGTTTTCCGGGAAAGTCTGGATTACATCCCAGAATCATAATTATGCTGTCCGGGAAGACAGCCTCCCTGACGGATGCGAACCACTTTACAGGAGTCTGTATGATGGTTCTCTGGAGGGAATCCGATTCTCCCGCTCTCCAATATTGTCCGTCCAGTTCCATCCGGAGGCTGCTCCTGGTCCGACGGACGCATTTCCTATCTTTTCAGAGTTTCTTGAAATGATGAAGAGGTAGCCCTTGTCTTCTGATTCTTTTGACCCTTCGATTATTCGCAGTGAATTCTGGAGGGAGAGAGCGATACTTGCCTGGGAAAAGTACCGTGCGTGCAGTGTTTGCCCGAGAAATTGTCAGGTAGACCGTATTTCCGGAGAAACGGGAACCTGTCGAACGGGGGTTAATATCTCCGTTTCTGCAGCGAATCTTCATTTTGGGGAAGAGCCCTGTATTTCCGGCGTCCGGGGATCTGGCACTGTTTTCCTGACGTCCTGCAACCTGTCCTGTGATTTTTGCCAGAATTTTCCGATCAGTCAGATGGATCATGGCAGGGAAGTCTCTTTTTCAGGCCTGTCCCGAATTTTTCTGGATCTTGAGAAAAGAGGCGCCCACAATATTAACCTCGTGACTCCGAGCCACGTTGTCCCGTCTCTCCTCATTGCGATCATTGTCGCCCGGGAATCGGGACTCTCCGTTCCGATCGTCTACAACTCCAATGGATATGACGATGTTGAGATGTTAAAGCTGTTGGATGGACTGATCGATATTTACCTTCCCGACATGAAGTATTCTGAGGAGATTTATGCCCGGCGCATATCAAAGGCTGATCGATATGTCCATTTCAACAGGCTTGCCATTCTTGAGATGTTCCGCCAGGTGGGTCAACTGGTTCTTGATGAGAATGGAATTGCGAAAAAAGGACTTTTGGTGAGGCATCTGATCATGCCAAATGGCATTGGCGGTCTTTTGAAGACAGGATCGTTCATTCGTGAAAACCTTGGAAAAAATACCGCCATTTCCCTGATGGCCCAGTATTTTCCTACAAACAGGGCGCTAAAGAGTGACTCCATCAATCGTCCAATTTCGATGGATGAATATGAGAGCGCGATGGAGACCCTCTTTTCCCTGGAGCTTCTGGAAGGCTATATCCAGGAAAAAGAAGAGACATTTGATGAGTTTGACGAGGTTCCGATTGCATCTTCGGGCCAGGAGAGGGAAATTGCCTAAGCGAACAGATATTCAAAAAATCATGATCATCGGATCCGGTCCAATCGTTATCGGGCAAGCAGGGGAGTTCGACTATTCGGGAACCCAGGCGGTCCAGGCGCTCAAAGAGGAGGGCTATATTGTTTCCCTTGTAAACTCGAATCCGGCGACGATCATGACCGATCCTGACCTTGCGCACAAAACCTATATGGTGCCCTTAACCGTTGAGGCACTGGAGCGGGTTCTGGAAGTGGACCGTCCCGATGCCATCTTGCCTACGATGGGTGGACAAACCGCCCTGAACCTTGCGGTCAGCCTTTCCGATCGTGGTGTTCTTTCCCGTTTGGGGATCAAGCTGATAGGGACCTCTGTTGAGTCTATCCGTAAAGCAGAGGATCGTGGCCTATTCAAAAAGGCAATGGAGAAGATCGGGCTGAGCAGTCCCAAAAGTTTTGTTGTCCACTCTCTTGATGAAGCCAAGCGTGCCTTAACGGCCATCCCTTTTCCTGTTCTTATCAGGGCTTCGTTTACCCTTGGCGGCACGGGCGGCGGGATCGCAAGGAATGCCGAAGAATTTGAGCAAAAAGTTTTATCCGGCCTTGACCTGAGCCCTGTCGGTGAAGTGCTGGTTGAGGAGTCTCTTCTGGGCTGGAAAGAGTTTGAGCTCGAAGTCGTCAGGGATCGTGCTGACAACTCGATCATTGTCTGTTCGATTGAAAATGTCGACCCGATGGGTGTTCATACAGGCGACAGCATTACCGTTGCACCGGCGATGACTCTCACGGACAGGGAATATCAGTACCTCAGGAACGCGGCTATTTCCATCCTCAGGGAGATTGGTGTCGAAACAGGTGGGTCGAATGTTCAGTTCGCGGTCAATCCTCAGTCCGGCAGGGTTCTTGTTATCGAGATGAATCCCAGAGTATCAAGAAGTTCGGCACTGGCTTCGAAGGCGACGGGGTTCCCCATTGCGAGGGTCGCAACCAAGGTCGCAATAGGGTATACGCTAGATGAGATCAAAAATGACATTACCAAGGTAACTCCCGCAGCTTTTGAGCCGAGCATAGATTATGTTGTGGTCAAGGTTCCTCGCTTCCACTTTGAAAAATTTGCCCAGGCATCAAGGGTTCTCGGTCCACAAATGAAATCGGTGGGTGAGGTGATGGGAATCGGCCATCATTTCAAGGAAGCCTTGATGAAGGCTCTTCGCTCCCTTGAAAACAATCGTTCCGGCTTTGCCTCTGTTGTCCTTCCGGAAAGCGATTCAGAGGTTGAGGAGATGTTGAAAGAATCTCTTGATGACCGCATTCACAGAATTGCTCAGGCATTCAGACAAGGCTATTCAGTGGAGAAAATCCATGAGTGGACCGGTGTGGATCAGTTTTTTCTGAATGAGATCCTTGAACTGGTCCATCTTGAAATCGAGATTGCCGAGCGGTGCAACGAACCTCTTGCCCTTTTTCCGGACGATCTTTTGAGAAAAGCAAAAAAAGATGGTTTGTCGGATCTCAGGATCGCTGAGCTTTTGCAAAAGGATGAGTCCCTTGTTCGCGAGATGCGGGAACGTCGGGGAATCTCTTTGCAATATCGCAGGGTTGATACATGTGCTGCGGAATTTGATACAACGACTCCCTATCTCTATGGAACCTATGCGGGAGTCGATGAGAGGGATCTCTCAGGCTCCGAGGGGAAAAGTGTTGTTATTCTTGGATCCGGTCCAAACAGGATCGGCCAGGGAGTCGAATTTGACTATTGCTGTGTGCACGGAGTGATGGCAGCCCGGGAAATGGGGTTCGATGCGGTCATGATCAATTGCAACCCGGAAACGGTTTCTACGGATTTTGATATCTCGGACAGACTGTATTTTGATCCGCTAACGCGGGAGGATGTTCTGGGAATCCTTGAAGAAGAGAAGCCGATGGGAGTTGTCGTCCAGTTTGGAGGCCAGACTCCCCTCAAGCTGGCCTCCATCCTTGCGGAAAAAAATATTCCTGTCCTTGGGACTTCTCCGGGAATGACGGATCTTGCCGAAGACAGGGAGAGGTTTCATGCGGTTATTCAGGAACTGGGGCTTTTACAGCCATTAAGTGCCCTTTCCCACTCAATCGGGGATACCCCGGAAATGGTAATGTCGGTGGGGTTTCCGGTCCTGGTTCGTCCTTCATATGTTTTGGGCGGGGAAGCGATGGAGGTTCTGTACGATGAAGAGGATCTGACCGCCTATCTCGCAAGAGCTGTGAGTCTGGACTTTCGTTTTCCTCTCCTGATCGACTCATTCCTTGGACAGGCAACCGAAGTGGATGTCGATGCTCTGAGTGATGGGACATCGGTCTTTATCGGGGGCATTCTTGAACATATCGAGGAAGCGGGAATCCACTCCGGCGATTCGGCCTGTTTCCTCCCCCCCATGAACCTGTCGGAAAAAGTTCTTCAGACACTGCGAGATCAGACGATCAAGCTCGCCCTCAGGCTTTCGGTCAAGGGATTGATGAATATCCAGTTTGCTGTCCAGAACGAAAAAGTCTACATCCTTGAGGTTAACCCGAGAGCTTCAAGAACGATTCCTTTCATCAGCAAATCAATTGGTCTTCCACTCGCAAAAATAGCGATGAAGGTTATGCTTGGGAAATCTCTGGCCGATTTGGGTCTTTCTCATGGAGAAGTTGCCCGGACCCCTTTTGTTTCGGTCAAGGAAGCTGTATTCCCATTCAAGAAATTTCCCGGGGTTGACACCATTCTGGGTCCGGAGATGAAATCAACAGGCGAGGTCATGGGTCTTTCCCGCCGCTTTTCAAAAGCATTCCTGGATGCTCAGGAAGGGGCAGGAATGAATCTTCCGAAACAGGGGCGTGTTTTTGTCAGTGTATCTGACAGGGATAAACCAGCTATTATAGAAATATGTCAGTCCCTGAATTCGTTGGGGTATAAGATTGTTGCTACTGGCGGAACCCGTGACGTATTGATTGCTGCAGGTATGGACGTCGAGCATGTCAACAAGGTTAAAGAGGGTTCACCTCACATTGTTGACCAGATTGCCGATGGTAGAATCGCCCTTGTGGTAAACACCGTGTCCGGCAAAAGTTCCCAGAGGGATTCCCTGTCGATCAGGAGGGAAACGCTCGCGAGAAACATCCCGTATTATACGACAGTTGCGGGAGCCAAGGCTCTGGCGATGGCTCTTATGGATGCTTCAAGCAGAAATGTTTTGGAAGAGGTTATTTGTTTGCAGGAGATCCGGAGATAGATCTCTCAAGTGTTTGAAAACGTGTGGTCCTGTTCCAGGAAAAAAGAAAAGGTGAGAAGATGAATCAATTACCGATGACCAAAGAGGGGTATGATAAACTGGTAGAGGAGCTTGATCGGCTGAAACATGTGGAGCGTCCCAAAAATATTGCGGATATTGCTGAGGCGCGTGCCCATGGAGATCTTTCAGAAAATGCCGAGTATCATGCAGCGAAAGAACGGCAGGGTTTCCTGGGATCCAGAATTCAGGAGCTCGAACAGAAAATCTCTTCTGCCATCATTGTATCTTCAGCTCATCAGGACCCATCAAGGGTTACTTTTGGTGCGACCGTCAAGCTTGTTTCAACGACGGGAGAGGAAAAGCGCTATACGCTGGTTGGACAGGAAGAAGTTGACCTGAAGCTTGGGAAAATATCAATCCAGTCTCCTGTGGGAAAGGCCTTGATCGGCCACTCGAAGGGAGAAAGCGTCACGATCCGCATTCCATCGGGAGAAGTTGTATACTCCATTGAGGAAATCCTCTACTAGATTTGAGGCGACATCATGCAAACCCCGATGGACAGCAAAAAGTGGATAACAATTGTCGTCGTGATCCTGACGATTCTTGTTCCCACTTTTGTGATTATCTTTAATGCTTATTACGGCTTTTCTCTTTACCACAAGGTGATGGGCCAATAACCGTTTCCGCGTTCACGTGTTCTGTATCAATTCGGGATAACACTTTTAAAATGTGTTTCATTTTGATATAATTCTTTCGTCTGAACGTTTTGTGTTTTTAAGAAATCATTATTTTAGAAATAGTTAATTTTTTGGCATGGGTATTGCTATTATATCGTTGAGTGAAGTTCTGGATTGTCTGATGACAATAGACGGAGGTCAGCGATGGAGTGCCCAAGATGCCATACGGAGATGTTTGAGGAAGAGTTTAACGATTTAAATGACGATACGGGTTATTTGGGTTTCCGGGGTTGGAGATGCATCCTCTGTGGGGAGATTGTGGATTCCGTGATCCTCTCCAACAGGAAGCGAAGACCTGCTCCTATGGTAGGTCGAAATCGTAAAATCATGGCATATAACTAAATTATTCAAACGGAATCACAACAGGAGGATATGATATATGATCAGCATGTCAGAAAAAGCAGTTGAGAAAGTCAGTGAATATCTGACTTCAGAAAACAAGGTCGGTTATGGTCTTCGCGTTTATGTCTCCGGCGGTGGTTGCCATGGCTTTCAATATGGGATGGCCTTTGAAGAGGCTCCCGGTGAAATGGACCAGATCATTGAAGAGTCTGGTGTAAAACTCTTTATTGATGCACAAAGCTACCCGTTGCTTGACGGTGCGGAAGTCGACTATGTCGAGAATCTCTATGGATCGGGTTTTGCAATCAAGAATCCAAACGCCAAGAGTTCTTGTGGTTGTGGAAGCTCTTTTTCAACCTAGGTTGAAGGAAGTTCGTCCGTTTCAGGTTTTTCTCTTTGAAGCTTTGTGTAAGATGGGGAGTCCTTTGTTTTTTGGAGGGCTCCTCTTTTTTTGTCTTTTATTTGCCTCATTACCTGGCATGTCTGCTCAGGCTTTTTCCGGAGATCTGGCCGATTCCGGTACAGATATTCTGTCCTCGTACATTCTGAATCACAATCGTGTCCACCTGTCCCGCAAGCAGGCCTGGAAGATTTCTCGTGAAATTGTTCGCCAGTCAGCACTTCTTGGGGTTCCTGTAGATCTTGGTGTTGCCATCATGGAGCGGGAATCTGCTTTTAACCCGATGGCAATGAACAGGGATTCCGGAGATTATGGACTTTTTCAAATCCATTATGCGTTCTGGAAAAAACATTTTGCCCGCAAAAAGGGATCAAGGCTCTGGCCCCTTTCTTTTAAGGACTTATACAGGATTGCTGTCAATGTTCGCGTTGGAATGATGATTATTCGGCATGATCTGCTTCTGTCCCACGGGTCAGTCTACGGAATGATCGGTCTGTATAGTGGGAGGAAAGGCAACGCCCGTAATGCATATGTCATGGGTGTCTTGGCAAATGAGGAGCGGTTCCGGCTATATCAGCAGAAAATGGAGGCGTTGGCTCGATTGCGCTAAGATGATTCGGACTGTTTCATTGTGAAACAACTCCCTGTTCGGTTGGCTCTATGCGTTCTTTGGGGGCTGAAGCTCTGTTCCGACCGGAGTATTTTGAGTTGTATAACATTTGGTCAGCGATGGCCAGAAGCCCTGTCAGATGCGGGGCATGCTCCGGGTAGGAGGCGATTCCTATGCTGACAGTCAGTCTGATGTCCGGGTATTTCAAGAACGTCAGAGACTGGACTCTGCTGAGAATCCTTTCCGAAATGCTTCTTGCTGTTTTTGTGGTGGTTCCCGGTAAAATGACCAGAAATTCTTCCCCCCCGTAACGCCCTATGCGGTCTTCCGATCGAAGCGCTTCCGAAACACTTTTTGTCAGCTCAATCAGAACCTCGTCCCCGGCAAGATGGCCAAACTTGTCATTGATCTTTTTGAAGTGATCGAGATCAATCATGAGGATTGAAAGGTTGTTTCCCTGGAGCTTGGTCTGGGCGATCTCATTTGAGAGGATTTCTTCGATTGAGGCTCTGTTGTAAGCACCGGTCATTGTATCAAGTTCGGCTTTTTTCTTAAGTGCAAGATGGTTTTTGTGCAGGGAAAGACTTGTTCCCAAAAGAGGAAAGCAAAGTTCGACCGCATTTTTCATTTCAAGGGTTGTTTTTAATGAGTTGTATTCAAGCGTATCAGGGATAACGAGAAGAAAATGCTTGGGGTAAGGGATATGATAGTCAATCGGCAAGAGATAAAAAGGATTGTTCCGGATGAACTCCCTCAGTAGCGGTGGTGCTGATGAGGGGGAATGAAGTGTTGTCGGATTCTGGATAAATGGAGGTTCTCTGAAAAAATGTGATGGTAGGGCCAGGTCGTCTTTGGGAAGAAGAAAATTTCCCTCTATGCTTTTGGCTTCCACCTTCAATGTCTTGGAGTGGGCAGAGGTCTTGAGATAGATAACCCCCCTTGCATTCAGAAAATTCCGTGTTGCAGTCGAAATCATTTCGGCAAAAGAAGTTTCTGGCGAACCCAGGCCGGTGATTGTCTGGATAAAGGTCTGCAGTCTGGTCAGGACAGATAAAAGCGAAAACTTTGCGGTGATTTCATGGCGGAGGAGTTCAATAACGTCAAATGGCAAAACAGGTACGTTTCCGGGGACGCCAGCGGAAGCACGGTCTTCTTCAGCAAGAACGACATATGCTTCATTGTGTGTTTTGATTTCTGTCCAGGATTTTCCAAAAGGAATTTGTTCATAGCTTGCAATAAGGCAAAAATCTTCAGAGGGATCAGGATCGATAAAGGCGGATATTTTAAACTGGGATGCAGAGACCTGCAAGAGCGTTTGAACTGTCTGAACCCATTCCCTCTGAGTTTTTCCTGAAGGTCTGACAATGAGCAGTGAAAGGGGTTTTTTCATCAACGCTCCTGAGAAATTTTGCGTGGCATGTTTTGATGCGCATATGCTATCCGGTCATCAGATAGCATCGGTCAAGTCGTCTACCAGATATTTGAATATTTCTGCAAATGTAGGGTGTATGTGGAGAATCCTCTGGTAGTCGTCAAGCGTTGCCCCTAATGCAATTGCAACATGGATCACATGGATCAGGTCCGATGCTCCCGGACCGAACATCTCCGCCCCCAGAATCTTGCGATCCTTTTCATCGGCAACAATTTTAAGCCATCCGTCCGTGCGGCGGTAAACAATGGCTTTCCCAAGATCTGTAAAAGGTATCTTGCCTGTGATGACCGAATATCCCTTGTGAAGAGCTTCATTTTCCGACAAGCCTGAGCGGGCGTATTCCGGATCGGTGAATATCGCGATGGGGACCGGTGGTTCAGGGACGGGGAGAGGCTGTTCCCTTGTTGCGTTTTCCCCAGCCATTTCTCCGTGGAATGTTGCGACATTCAGAACGGGAAGAATCCCTGTGACATCCCCGGCTGCATAAATATCCGGATTGGTTGTCTGGAGCGTGGACAGGACTTTGATAATGCCTTTTTCTGCGGTTTCAACCCCGGCGGCAGGCAGGTCCAGAATATGTGTGTCGGGCGTCCGTCCAATGGCCGAGAGGAGGCGGTCGAACGGGCAGGAATGTTCCTTGCCATTATGGATGTAATGCATAATGGGCCCCAAGGGGGTATTCTCCACCCATTCATTTGTAATGCCCATATGAATCGGGAGTCCTCTCGCCCTCAAGGCATCAAGATAGGCATCGGAGATCGTCCGATCGAGCCCATGTCCCCATTCCGGATTGATATTGAGGATCGTCACATCTGATCCCATGTTGTGGAGGTACTGTCCAAGCTCAAGTCCGACCGGGCCAGTTCCGATCACGACAACTTTTTTGGGCAGGATCCTTGTTTCGAGGATATCATCGGAGGTCATGATGTCTTTTGCCTCAAGTCCCTTGATGTGGGGAAGACGGATCCGGGTTCCTGAGGCGATGATCGCCTTTCTGAACGATATAGGCGCTCCGCTGATACTCCCCTCGTGGGGGCCGGTAAATCGAAACAGACCTTCGACCAGCGTAATGGATGGATTGTTCAGGATCCCCTGAAGGGCATCATCTGCAAACTCTTTTATCATCCTGTCTTTTGCATCGACAATGTAATTCATATCCAGGTCAACTTGCCCGCCGGAAAGCCTTAGCCCCAGTTCCGGAAGCTCAGAGACGATGAGATGTCTGACATGGGCAGAGCGTAACAATGCCTTGGAGGGCATGCAGCCTTTCAGGATGCAGAGCCCTCCAAAGGGTCCCGGGTCGACAAGAGTTACCCGTGCTCCTTTCCTGGCAGCTGCTTTTGCAGCATATCGGCCGGCCGATCCCCCACCAATCACCAGAACATCGGTGTTTTCCGGAATGTTTTTGTGTCGGGTCATTTTTCCATTCTTTAATATGTTGCAAGATTTGTTGGTTTTGTTGAATCTTTTGGCAAATGCCTTCATCCGGATTATCTTAAAGGATTTACTTCCTTTCGTCAGCATCCTGTCAGCTTTGCGGGTAATAATACGGGAGTTTTCGGGGAGATCTTCACCTGATAGGGAAAGGATTTCATTTTCTTGTAACGGGATCTTGACAGTCTCGATTTGAATGCCTAGAATCCTCCGGAGCGTGGTCCATATTTCCCATCGGTCGAAAGACAAAGGCGTCTTTTTGATGAAAGGACGCTTTTTTTGTGTCTCCATCCCAATATTTCAATGGGTTTTATCCCATCACCAAGATTGATCAAGAAAGGAGCCCGACTCGATGACACCGAAAGAAGTTCTTGAATTTGCTAAGAAAAACAATGTACAGATTATTGATTACCGCTTTACGGATCTTTTTGGTGCATGGCAACATGTTTCGACATCACTTCATGAGTTGACAGAAGAGTCATTTGCTGAAGGCAAGGGGTTTGATGGATCGAGCATTCGTGGGTTCCAGGCAATCAATGAGTCCGACATGCTCCTGATTCCTGATCCGGCTTCGGCATTCATGGATCCCTACACTCAGGTGCCAACGCTGGTCCTGGTCTGTAACATCAAAGATCCGATCACTGGTGAGTCTTACTCCAGGGATCCCCGCCTGATTGCTCAAAAAGCTGAGTCTTACCTCAAGAAAGTTGCGGATGTTTCCTATTGGGGACCGGAAGCAGAGTTTTTTGTTTTTGATGATGTGAAGTTTGGGCAGGGATCAAATTACTCCCACTATTCTGTTGACTCTTCCGAGGCCATCTGGAACTCCGACCGTGACGAGATGCCAAATCTTGGCTATAAAATCCGCCATAAGGAAGGTTATTTCCCTGTTTCCCCCAATGATACCCTCCAGGATCTGCGCTCTGAAATGATCCTGACAATGGAAAAGCTTGGAATCAGAACAGAGGTCCATCATCATGAAGTGGCGACGGCTGGTCAGTGTGAAATCGACATGCGTTATGACACATTGACCAAAATGGCTGACAGCGTGATGAAATACAAGTATGTCGTTAGAAATACAGCATTAAAATATGGGAAGACGGCCACTTTTATGCCAAAGCCCCTTTTCCAGGACAATGGTTCGGGCATGCACTGCCATCAGAGTCTGTGGAAGGGTGGAAAAAACCTCTTTTTCGGAAAAGGTGGCTACGCTGACCTGTCTGAGATGGCCATTCACTACATTGGCGGTCTTCTGCATCATGCGCCTGCCCTGTTGGCTTTTATTGCACCAACGACAAATTCTTACAAGAGACTGGTTCCTGGTTATGAAGCTCCGATCAATCTGGCGTATTCGAAGAGAAATCGCTCCGCCTGTATTCGGATCCCGATGTACTCGAAAAGTGAAAAAGCCAAGAGAATCGAATTCAGGACCCCGGATCCAAGTGCCAACCCCTATATTGCCTTTTCGGCGATGTTGATGGCGGGTCTTGATGGAATCGAGCGCAAGCTTGTTCCGCCAGCTCCTCTCGACAAGGATATCTACGAAATGTCAGACAGGGAGAGAAAGAAGATCAAGCAGATGCCAGGAAGTCTCGAGGGCGCACTTGATGCTCTGGAGAAAGATCATGACTTCCTCCTTAAGGGTGGTGTCTTTACCAAGGATCTGATTGAAGTGTGGATTGCTGAAAAGCGCAAGAGGGATGTCAATCAGGTTCGACTTCGCCCCCATCCACATGAGTTTTTCCTGTATTATGACGTCTAGACCCGATTTGTGCGTTTTCCTTTAGTATCTGTTTATCCTGTTGGCCCGAAGGATTCCCTTCGGGCCTTTTTTCTTCTTGCGTTTCTCGTGGTTTCTAATCTTGCTGACCTTTTCGATCAGAAAGGGCTTTATGGAATCCGAACATCAAATTATTCAGGAACTTACAACATTGTTCTCAATCAGCCAGGAGCTTGCAAGCTGCCCTGACCTGGATGTTGCCCTTGTCAAGATCCTTGCCATTCTTGATCAGAACCTTGGCCTCCACCGAAGTTCCATTCTCCTTGTAAAGGGCGCCTCTGATGAATTGTCGACGGAAATAGCCCATGGGCTTTCCGAGGAAGAAAAGGAGCGGGGACGTTTTAAAAAAGGCGAAGGTATTACTGGAATGGTTCTGGAAAGTGGTGAGCCGGTCATCGTTCCTGACATTTCCCTTGAGCCCCGATTTCTGAACAGAACCGGATCAAGACTCTCCAAAAAGGAAAAAACAGCTTTTATTGCTGTTCCACTGATCTTTCAGGGAAGAAAACTTGGAGTTCTTTCTGCAGACAGGAGTGCATCTGGAGGCCGTGAGAGTCTGGAAGAGGATGTTCGTTTGTTGACGACAATCAGTTCCATTATGGCTCAGGCTGTTCTTTTGCGGCATAGTTTTGATGATGAAAAAAGACGTTTGCAGGATGAAACAACGAGGCTAGAACATGCCCTGAAAAACAGGTACACGATTTCAGGATGGATCGGCCGATCGAAGCTGGTTGCCCAAATTGCCGAAAGCGTTCACCAAGTGGCGGCAAGCAGAGCGACAGTCTTGATCCTTGGGGAAAGCGGAACGGGAAAGGAAGTTATTGCAAAGGCAATCCATTTCAATAGCCCCAGAAGCAAAATGCCATTTATACAGATTAACTGTGCCGCCATTCCTGAGACTCTTCTTGAAAGCGAGTTGTTCGGACACGAGAAAGGGGCTTTTACTGGAGCGAGCTTGTCGAGACCAGGTCGTTTCGAGGCTGCCAACGAGGGGACAATTTTTCTCGATGAAATTGGGGAAATTCCTCCTTCCGTCCAGGTAAAGCTCTTGCGAGTTCTTCAGGAGCGTGTTGTCGAAAGAATCGGCTCCAATAGGCCAATTCCAATTGATGTGAGGATTGTTGCTGCGACCAATCGAAATCTTGACCAGGAGGTCAGGATGAACCGATTCAGGGAAGACCTGTATTATCGGCTGAATGTTATTCCCATCTACCTTCCGCCATTGAGGCACCGGAAGGAAGATATTCCCCTCCTGCTTGAACATTTCCGCTCAAGGTTCATCGAGGAGAATGGACGGGATGTCCGGATTTCATCCGATGCGATCGATGTCTTTATGGAATATGACTGGCCCGGAAATGTCCGGGAGCTGGAAAATATCGTAGAACGGCTGGTTGTAATGGCCAGGAAAGATGTCATCACTGCAAGTGATGTGGTCGAGACACTCGCTCTCTTTCCGGTTCATTCCAGTGGTTCTGCGCCGGTTGATGCGAAAGGGGCTCCTTCGGATCCTGGTCTTGCACCCCGGGATCCGATCCCCTCTCCAAGAGGTTCCTCTGTTCATGAAATCAATGCGGATTTGCCTGACACGATCAGGGAGATCGAGCGCGAGAGAATCGTGAAGGCTCTTGAACGGTCGGGCGGGGTAAAAACCAGGGCGGCGCTTGCTCTTGGTATTACGACGAGGCAATTGGTTTATAGGATGGAAAAATACGGAATAAGGGGAGCAGAATCTTAAACTCCCCTTACAGGACTCTAGTCTTTTGATGTCAGTCGAATACCAAGATCTCTGAGTTGGGATGAACTGACACCTGAAGGGGCATTTGTCAGGAGGCATGAGCCCTTTTGCGTTTTGGGAAAAGCGATAACATCCCTGATCGAGCTGGATCCTGCAAGAAGCATGATGAGCCGGTCAAGTCCAAGGGCCATGCCAAGATGTGGTGGTGCCCCGTAGGTCAATGCATCGAGCAGAAATCCAAATTTTTGAAGGGCCTCTTCCTTTTCGATCTTGAGAAGGCTAAGGACTGTCTCCTGGATCGTTCGTTCATGGATTCTCTGACTCCCTCCACCAAGCTCAGTTCCGTTCAAAACCAGATCGTAGGCGTTCGATCGGACTGCAAGAGGATCGCTGACCAGTTTTTCCAGATCATCGAAGTGGGGTGATGTGAAAGGGTGATGTAAAGCATCAAGACGATTTTCTTCATCATTCCACTCAAACATCGGGAAGTCCACAACCCATAGCAATGAAAAATGGTTTGGGTCTCTAAGATTCAGACGATCGCCGATGTGAAGCCGCAATTGTCCCATGATTTTTTGGGCTTTTGCTCTTATGTCGGCAACAAAGAGAAGCAGATCACCGGGCTGTGCCTCAAGACTTTTGAGGATAGCCTTTTGAGTTGCTTCGGGAAAGAATTTTGCGATTGGGCTGGATAGTTCTCCTGACTCCCATTTCATCCATGCGAGCCCACTTGCTCCCTGTGAAATGGTCCATTGTGTAAGAGTATCCATCTCTTTTCTGGATAAAGATGCCCCACCCGGATAACGGATCCCTATGACCGTGCCATCTTTTTTGTCAAGAACGTCGAGGAAGACCTTGAAGGTATTTCCTGCAACTTGTTCATCAAGTCGAACCATCTTGAGGTCAAATCGAAGGTCTGGTTTATCTGTTCCATAGTTGTTCATGGCTTCCTGATAAGTGAGGCGCATAAACGGTTTTTGGGGCGTATGAGCTGTGAACTGTGAAAAAAGCGCGGAGACCATTTCTTCCATTTGGAAGAGAAATTGGTCGACGGTCAGAAAAGATGCTTCAATGTCGACCTGGGTAAATTCAGGCTGACGATCTGATCGAAGATCTTCATCCCTGAAGCAGCGGGCAATCTGATAATATTTTTCAATTCCACCGACCATCAGCAGCTGTTTGAAAAGTTGGGGAGATTGGGGAAGGGCGTAGAATGAACCCTTTTCGAGTCTGGATGGTACCAGAAAATCTCTGGCGCCTTCAGGAGTTGACTTTGTCAGGATCGGAGTTTCGACTTCCCAGAATCCATGGGAGACAAGATGATTCCTGAGAAAATGGGTAACTTCACTTCTTAGCTTGAGATTTCGCCGTAGTTCAGGGCGTCTCATATCAAGATAGCGATATGTCAGTCGAAGCGTTTCGGAAATCTCTGTCCGGTCATCGATAGGAAAAGGAGGAGTTGGAGATGTATTGAGAACCGTAATGGTCGAGGTCCTGATTTCAAGACGACCGGTGGGGAGAGTTGTGTTTTCTGTCCCTTCAGGCCTTTTTTCGATTGTTCCATGAACAGAGATAACCCATTCATCCCTCATTGACTTTGCCGCGTCAATCAGATGGGGATTCTTCTCCGTGTCGATAACGATCTGGGCAATTCCTGTCCGGTCCCTTAAATCAAAAAAGAGGAGAGATCCGTGGTCCCTGACGGTTTGTACCCAACCTGAAAGTGTTGTCATTGACCCTATCGGAAGGGAAACAATATCAATAATGGGGTGCGATCGAACCATGAGTTCTTCCTCTTTATCGTAGTGAGTCTGTTAAGGGCGTCTTGTTTTTGGTTTGCCATTCCTGGGGGAACCCGAACCTTGCCCGGGACGTCCTGATGGACGGCTGCCTGGCGAATGTGGTCTGGTCCGTTCACCGTTTCCCCGATAAGAAGAGCTCCGGGGACTTTCTTCAGAAGCGGGACGTCCTCCCTCTCTTGGACGCTCGGACCTTTCTCTCGATTGAAAACGATCGCCGGAGGACCTGTCCGGTCTGTCGGAAAAGGATCTCTTCGGCCTATCCGAA
>JAKAYF010000100.1 GCA_021816465.1 Nitrospirota bacterium | reverse complement strand
GATCTCCGCTTCCGCCACCACTACATGCCGCCAGGGAAAAAACCAAAAGCACCGCTATCGAACTCAATTTCCATGCGGGAAAAAAACTGTTCCCTTTTGAATCCTGATATCTCTTTTCCACGGCCATTTGAACACAAGACCGATCTCTCCTATAATCAAATAGGGGTTTCATGGGTGAACCTCCAAGCTGTGATTGTTTGATTCAGGGGCCGCTTTGCAGAGCGGCCCCTGTCATTTTCTCTTTACTGTTCCCAAATTTCCTCTTTCTCCTTACTTCTTGACTCCATTCGCTGTCTTGTCCTTGAGCAAGACCTTCAGGTTGTCAAAAAAGCCGGCATAGAACTCCGGATTCTGCACCGTTCCCCTCTGTGTCACCACCGAGTTGTACTCGGATCCGATCGGAAAAAGAGGGATCAACCAGAGAAGATGCCACCAGACGTACTCTTTCCGGTGAAGCTCGGTTGTCTGGTTCGCCGCGAGGCTGACCTGGGTGATGCCCTGGCCCAGCGGGACAAAGGTGACCGTCGAAGTGATCTGGTACGAAATGTTCTTGTCGTTCTGGTCCGTCATCTCGCGATCGGCAAGGATGATCGCGTTTGCCTTGTCCGCAGAGCGGACCATGAAGCCTTGCTGGGAAAGAACTCTTAACGATGCCGCCCAGGCACGATCCTCGGATGCCGAAATGGATTCGGTGTTTCCCTGGATCTGCTCTGAAGAATTGAAGGCCTGCCGGTAGGATGGCTCGGAGCCACAACCGGAGACCAGAACAAGACCCACCAAAAGGACCATTGCCCTGGTGAAGAAAAACAACGCACTGCCAAGGTTCCTGAAGCTCGGACTCCCCATAGGAGAAGAGGTTTCAAAAGACTCCGATCCCTCCTTCATCCTTCTGGAAGACCCTTCCTGAAAACCCATCACTAACTCCTTCCCAAAATTGTCTATAGCTATCACTTTTGATAAAACGGGCAAGTGATGCCGAAAGGGTAGATCAGCTCCCCGATTCTGTCTATCCATCGAAAGTAGTGGATTGCCTTTTGAGGGAATTGAGCTATATTTATCATAGAATAATGATCTGAATGGATTCACCGGATGATGGTCGTGAAGGCCGAACAATTCTCACCAGATGCTGTGGTCGGGGGAAGTCATTTTCATGGTGATTCAAACATGTTGCGTACCAAAACAAACGAGGTGCTTCGATGGACGCTGTGATGGAGTTATCCTCAAAGGATTATCAGACTCTCCTGAACCTCATCTGCCGGCTTCACAACGCAAAAGATTCAAAAGCCCTGTTTCTCGAAATATGGGACTCCCTTCGCGATGAACTTGATCTCACCACCGGAGTTTTCATCCCCGCCGACAGGGAATCGGGGGATTTCCTCCTCGACGGAGGCCAGATTTTCGATCACCCTTCCCAATACTTCATGGAGTATGCCCTGCACTTCTCCACTCTCGATCCGGTCTTTTCTTCCGGGTGGTTCAGGAGTTTTTCAAACGATGTCACAAGGCTTTCCGATCTTGTCCCCCCAGACTGGTTCGACACATCCCCATACGCCCAGGATCTGCTGAAACGGGCCCATATCTCCCATATTCTGGCATCCAATCTGGGCTTTGAGGGATATCCCGTCGGGGTTCTCCGGCTTCACAGGGAGAACCGGGACAAACCTTTCACACAGCGGGATATCCTGTTCCTGAAACTTCTGGCACCCCATCTTTCCCAGATGATCAACCAATTCCGGGAGCAGTCCATTCCGGAGTTCTCCCCTAAAACCGGGATCATGTTCATCCAGCAGGATCAGTCGATTTTCTGGGGAAACAAGCTTGCCAAACAGGTCTGGGGAGATCGCAGTGTGCACGACTTCAATGCGTCCGGAAGCGATCTCCCCAACATCATCAACACTTCACTTGGTTCCTACAGGGTCATAAACATCCCCATCCAGGCGCTGAAAGATACCGACGATCCTGTTTCTGAAAAAATAAAAGCCCAAGTGCTTCTTCTTGAGCCGTTTCCCCAAAAAAAGTCGACCAAAGAAAAACTCTCCTCACTGGGACTCTCTCCCCGGCAGGCAGAAATTGCCGCACTCGTTCTTCAGGGCAGGAGCAATCGGGTCGTAGCCTCCGATCTCGGTATCTCCGAGCAGACGGTCAAGGACCATCTCCACGATATCTTCCATAAACTCAAGATCAAAAGCCGTTACCAGCTGATTTTCCTGTGCGCGAATGCGATGTAGAGCCGCAGATAAGGATTGATTTGTTCACGACAATAAGGAAAAAGAGGATCATGGGACGCTCTGAACAGTTTTCAAGACTGAATCGGCCTTAAAAACAGAAGGAAGACTCAAGGATCCACACCAAATTGTCTGGAATCATTCTCAACCGCCCGGATGTCCCGGAAAAGGGGACAAGACCGTTTCGGCATAGGTCATACTCTTGCTCACAATCGGCTGGGAGGGCGAGACGATGTCCTTTGATCGCCCCAATGTCAAAGCGGTTCCTGACCTGATTTTCAAAATCGGAGGAATGTTCATCTCAGATGGATCGCCCTGCTCCAAAATTCTGATTCTTATTCCAGATCACCTCTCCTCAAGATGTGAAACAGCCACTGACAGAATCCATGGATGAAGAGGCACTCTTCACAGACCATCAAGGCCACTCCAATGGATCAACATTGACGAGGTCGGGTTTGGAGAACCTGTCGCTAAAAAAAGATTGTAGTGGCAAACCGCTCTGTACCGGAAGCAGGAGATATTGTCTGGCTAAGCTTTGATCCGAAAGCCGGCCAATAAAAATCAGGCCGAAGACCAGCTCTGGTCATCAGCCCATCGGGCAACAAACCAAAAGACGGGACTCTTGGTTTGTTGCCCGATGACATCCATGATCAAGGGATACCCGTTTTAGGTCACTCTGTCAGGATCCCCTTCTTCGGTTATACTTGCCGACCAGGTCAAAAACCTTGATTGGGTGGCACGCGAAGCCACCCTCAAAGGGCGTGCCACCCCGGAAGAACTGGCGGAGGTGAGGGCGAAAATATCCGCTCTCATCGGAGAGACTCAAGTGTTACGGAACCGATAAAGAGCCTTATTTTGACTGGGTCATCCCGACGCCAGTTGCCGGAAGAGATACCAATATAGCCGCCTCGCTGTGTTTACGTCTCAAATCAAAAATGAGATAGGCATCCAAAGGATACAAGTCAAACCTGCAAAACTGTTGGAGGGCGATGTGTGAGCGACCCACAATGCGGTGGACTCAGTTCTTCCCGGGAGACGTGACCATTCCCCTGTCGGAGGGAAAGATCTTCCGAAGCTTCAGATCCTCGGCGAACACAACCGCTTGGGACTCGCCAATCGGCAACGAGGTCCAGTCAAAAGATCCAGTGGCAAGCTTGCGTTCTTCTCATGCACCATCCCAAAACGAATTTCTGTTTCCGGAAACTCTTACCATCCGGATATCTCTTGTAACACTCTTTCGGGGAAATCTGAACCACTCCCCCCTCAAACATGATCGGTCCGCTGCCTTCCCATTTCGTTAGACACAATCCAATCGTGCGTGGTACATTAAGCAATGATATTATCCAGCTAAAAAGAACCTCCCGCCCAACCGGACAAAAAGACCGGCAGAGATGTCATTGTGGGGATTTGGGCCTTTTCGGGCCTTGGTTCTTTAAAGGAAACCCGCTTGGGAACCATGTTCCCAAAGATCGCTTCGGGAGCAGAAATCAATTCGCCCCAATGGGCACAGGAAACCATCTATCCGGAGAAAATTCATCCCATGGAAAAA
>JAKAYF010000040.1 GCA_021816465.1 Nitrospirota bacterium | reverse complement strand
TGGGAAATTTTCTAATATTTCTGAAAGATATGTTTTTTGTTGATTTTGCCTTGTCTATTTATTTTTATTATGAAATAAAATTTTTGATGCTCTTTCTAGACAATATGAAGGACGGTCTGTCCAACCTGCACAGCGTGGATTAGACTGTGAAGGTTGCATCCCACTCACAATCCAGAGCCAAAATACAGGAGGACAGACCGTGGCCAAGTATACCAAATTCGTTGGACTTGATGTACATAAAGAATCAATCTCCGTGGCCATTGCCGATACAAGGAATAGTGAGGTTCGGTTTTATGGGACTCTTCCCAACACCCTTGATGGAATCGTAAAGCTGGCCAAGAGGCTCTCCGAAGATGGGGCCGAAGTGTCCTTTGTTTACGAGGCCGGACCCTGTGGATACCCCGTGCACCGGAAGCTTCTGGAGGCCGGATACGCCTGCATGGTTGTCGCACCTTCCCTGATTCCCAAGAAGGCTGGGGACCGGGTCAAAACGGATCGGAGGGACGCCCAGTCTCTGGCCCGACTCCACAGGGCCGGAGAGCTGACCGCCGTATGGGTTCCCGGACCGGAGCAGGAAGCCATGCGGGATCTGGCCCGACTTCGGGAGGATCTGAAGCGTCACGAGCGCCACGTCAAACAACAGATCGGCGGCTTTCTTCTTCGAAACGGCCGACATTATACGGAGAAGATCTCCCGATGGACCCAGAAGCACCGATCCTGGATCGATAGCCAGCGTTTTGAGCAGCCCGCCCAACAGATTGTCCTCCAGGGGTATATGACGGCCCTGGATGGCCTGACGGACCAGGTGAAGGCGGTGGTGAAGGAGATGGAGCGGGCGCTCGAGACATGGTCCCTGGCCGCCCATGTTCACTCCCTGATGGGACTCAAGGGCGTCGACTTCGTCACGGCCTTCACGATCATGGCGGAAATCGGCGATCTGTCCCGGTTCGATTCTGCCACCCAGTTCATGGCCTACCTGGGGCTCGTTCCCAGCGAGGCTTCCAGCGGGGGCAAGACCAAACGCGGAAGTCTCACCAAGGCGGGAAACGGACATGTTCGATGCGCCATTACGGAAGCGGCCTGGAGTTACCGCTTGAAACCCCTGAAGTCCAAGTCGCTCCTGAAGCGTCAAGAGGGGCTGGATCTGGAGGTCTGCCAAATCTCATGGGAGGCCCAGAAACGACTCACCTATCGCTATCGGCACATGACCCAGGGAGGAAAGAAGAAAACGGTGGCGGTCACCGCTATCGCACGGGAACTGGCCGGCTTTATCTGGGCTATCGGATGCCACATGAGCGGACGGCCAGTGAAACTCACGGGTTCCGATGCCTGCATGGAAGTGGCCGGATAAACTTTCGCGTCCAGAAAAAGGAACATTCGCACAAAGGAAAACAGGTCTTCCCCCTCCCGATTTTATTGGCTTGGGGGCAATACACGGCAGCCGGTTGGGAAATCCTCGTTTAAACTATGAGGCGCCACTTCATCAAGTCGGCGATCCTCGCATCTAGACCGAGGTCCCCCACGACGAACACTTGTCATGTGGTGATAGGTAATCCACGTATATCAGTCTGTTAGACCGTAGTCGATGCTTCGTGTATTGCTCCGAATCCAAATAACCGGGAAGTGGGGAGAGATTCTTGCCCGAAAATCTTGCAAAACGGAAAGTGGAAGATGATCTATTAACCTATTGTGGAAAAACATAAATACAAAGACTTGACAGGACCGTCCTTCATATCAGTTTGTGCATTTTACCACTAATTGTTCATGAATTATATACATTAAAAAAATAATTATTTTAAAAGTATTTATGTATTTTTTGGGGGAGCAATGTTGACTTTCTCCCTGTCAGGGAAAGATGATCAATATTCACCAGGTCATCAAACGGGTTCCGGAATTTTTTCAGGGCAACGCCCGGACAATCTTCCCGATTTCGTTTAATGCCAAAGTTCATCCCGACATTTTTTCAACCCAGGAGCGGTCCATGAGGAAAAAGCTTGTGTGGTTTTCTGTCTTTCTGTTTTTTCTTGGCGATTTTTCCCCGGCCGTTTCGGCCCATGCCGAAGATCTTTTTTCCCGGGGAAGGCAGATTGCCAAAGCCGGCAATGGAATGCCGGGAAATACCGCCTGCATGGAATGTCATCGCCTGAAGGGGGGAGGAATGCCCTCCATCGGAGCCCCGAGGATTTCCGGCCAGACGATTCAGTATATAGAGCGCGAGATTACCGAAGTCCAGAAAGGAGCCCGGTATGGCCCTGTCATGGCCGGGGTTGTCCAGAATCTCTCTCCCCGCGATATCCTGGCGGTGGCGACCTATTATTCGAAGGTCCGTTCCCCGAAGCTCCGTGACACTGAAACGCTGTCGCCAAAGAGGGTGCGTCTCGGAAAACAGATCGCCCATCAGGGGTTGTGGAAGAAAAATATCCCGGCCTGTGTCGTATGCCATGGACCAAACGGCTATGGGGTCCCGCCTCTTTTTCCTTATATTGCGGGCCAGAACAGGACATATTTGATGCGTCAGCTCATCGCCTATGCTTTTCTTGAGCGCAAGGATGATCCCCAGGGATTGATGAGGGGGATCGCGAGGAGACTTTCTCCCCAGGAGAGGAAGTCTGTCGCAGAGTATTTTTCGAGCCTTGACCCTCCCTATACGGGTTCCCGATAGCATTTCGAGGGAGAGCGGATGGTCTAACGGAAGGAGAGAACATGCTCGGAAAAACAGTTAAAGGGGTTTTATGGTGGGCCTGTCTTTCTGCCCTTGTTTTCTGCGATTCGCCAGGCGCCGGGGTCGCATCGGCAGGGGAAGCGATTTTCTCGCCCCCTTCGGAGCAGTCCATTCCAGGCGGTTCGTTGGGGGATCTGGTCAGGAAAGGGGAGGAGATTTTCACCAATACAAAAAAATATGCCGGCCATTATGTCGGAAACGACCTGACCTGCGAAAGCTGCCATCTGAACCGTGGGAGGAAAGCCTATGCAGCACCTCTCTGGGGAGCCTACGGGATATATCCCAGGTATCGTCTGAAAAATCACAAGGTCAACTCTCTTGCCGAGCGGATGCAGGGATGTTTCCGATTTTCGATGAATGGAACCGCTCCGGCGGTTGACAGCCCAACGGTCAAGGCTCTGGTCGCCTACAGCTACTGGATGTCCAGGGGCGCCCCTGTCGGCGTGAAGCTTCCGGGGGCGGGCATGCTTCACCTGACCCCTCCTTCCCGGTCGCCCGATCCATTTTCCGGGAAGAAGGTCTATGAGGCCAGATGCGCCCTCTGTCACGGTCTTCATGGCCAGGGCAGGATGTCCAGGGGGGAGACCGCTTTTCCTCCGGTTTGGGGCGGGAAATCTTTCAACAAGGGTGCAGGTTTTTATAACGTCGGCAAACTGGCTGGCTTCATCAAGATGAACATGCCCCTGTCGAAGGGAGACTCTCTGTCCGATCAGGACGCGTGGGATGTTGCCGCCTATGTGGACAGCCAGCCGAGACCGGAAAAGCCGGCGGTGAAATAGTGTTTCTCCGGCGTTCTTTCCACCCTGATCAAGGAGAGCTTGCACAGTGAGAAAACAGACCGGATTCTTTCTTGCCATCGTCATGGCCCTGTCGGTTCTGGGATATGCCTTTTCTGCGAATCCCTCAGAGGCCGCCGCGTCCTCCAAAACCTTTGAGCCTCCCGGGAAGGGAGACTATCCGCCCGGTCCTCTCGGGGCTCTTGTGAAACAGGGGGAGGAGATCTTTACGAACACCAGGGAGGCGGTTCCCGGGTACAGAGGGAATGCCCTGACCTGTGCCAGCTGCCATCTCGACCAGGGACGAAAGCCCTATGCGGCTCCGATGTGGGGTGCCTACCCCATGTATCCGATGGTCGATCCCAAAACCCGAAAGACCGTCTGGCTTGAGGACAGGATCCGGATGTGTTTCCGGAACGCCCTGAACGCCGCACCACCCGACAAGGAAACAGTCCAGGCTCTTGATGCCTATATTTTCTGGCTTTCCAGGGGCGCTCCCATCGGACATGAGCTCAAGGGGAGGGGATATGTCACCATTGCCTCTCCCGACAGGGAGACCGGTTTCTTCCGGGGGCCGGGCCATCTGAGGTCTCCCGATACGCTCAAGGGATTTGGGCTTTATGCAAAAAGCTGTGCGTCCTGTCATGGACGCTCCGGCCAGGGAGGGCTTCACCGGTCACCGCCCTTGTGGGGTCCCTCTTCATACACCATGAAGTCCGGATTCGCTTCCGTTCCCCTCCTGGCGGAGTTTTTGAGACGAAACATGCCTCCCGGAGAGGACAGACAGCTTACCGACCAGGAGTCGCTCGATATTGCCGCCTATGTGGACAGCCAGCCGAGACCCAGGGGCAAAGTTCCGCCCGGAAACTAGCCTCCTTCCGTTACGCTTTTTCAGGGGTGGTCTTCCACCCCTTCCTCCCGAAACGATTTCGTCTCCCCCAATCCACAGCAGGATACCTGCTCTCTCTGGAAACTTCCGTTTCCAAGGAATATGATAACTCCATGAGAAAATTGATATAGGGAGATTTTGTTTCTCCTTCCGAATAATAACTTCCCATTTCAAAGAGAAAGGATCACTCCATGAATCTTGAAAAGCTGACGATCAAGTCCCAGGAAGCCTTGCATGCGGCGGTTGATGAGGCAAGGAGACGTGGCAATACCCTTGTTGAACCGGTTCATCTTCTCCGGGAGCTTCTGGTCCAGGAAGGGGGTCTGGTCATTCCGCTTCTCGAGAAAATGGCCACGGACCAGGCATCCCTTAAAGCGAAAACGGAGGAAGCGATCAAGCTTTTGCCCACCGTCACCGGGTCGGGTGCCGGATCCGGGCCGTCCCTGTCCCGCTCGACGGGAGACCTTCTCGACCGGGCCCAGGAGGAGGCCAAAACGTTCAGGGATGATTATGTGAGTGTCGAGCATATACTCCTGGCGATGACCTCCGGCTCCGGCGCCGAAGCCAGGCTTCTGAAGGGCGCAGGCCTCGATCGTGAAAAAATCATGAAGGCGCTTACTGAGGTTCGGGGAAACCAGCGCGTGACCGACCAGAACCCGGAGGACAAGTATCAGGCCCTGTCGAAGTTCGGTCGGGATCTGACGGCCATGGCCAAGCAGAACAAGCTTGATCCGGTGATCGGCCGGGACGCCGAGATCCGACGGGTTGTCCAGGTCCTTTCCCGGAGAACAAAGAACAATCCTGTCCTCATCGGAGATCCCGGCGTGGGAAAGACAGCCATCGTGGAGGGACTGGCCCAGAGGATCGTTTCCGGAGATGTTCCTGAAGGATTGAAGGACCGGACCATCTTTGCCCTCGACCTGGGGGCGCTTCTGGCCGGTGCCAAGTACCGTGGAGACTTTGAGGAACGGCTGAAGGCGGTTCTGAAGGAGGTGAGCGGATCGGATGGCCGGATTATCCTGTTCATCGACGAGCTCCACACCATCGTGCGCGCCGGAGCGACCGAGGGTGGGGCGATGGATGCATCGAATCTTCTGAAGCCGGCATTGGCGAGGGGAGAACTTCGGGCAATCGGCGCCACAACCCTTGACGAGTTCCGGGAACATATCGAAAAGGACGCCGCGCTTGAGCGCCGTTTCCAGCCGGTTCTGGTGGGTGAGCCATCCATTGAGGACACGATTGCGATTCTCCGCGGTCTCAAGGAGAAGTACGAGATCCACCATGGGGTCAGGATCAGGGACTCCGCCATTGTCGCGGCGGCGGTTCTTTCCCAGCGGTATATTTCCGGTCGTTTCCTTCCCGACAAGGCGATCGACCTGATCGACGAGGCCGCTTCCCAGCTTCGGGTTGCCATCGACAGCATGCCGAGATCCCTCGATGATGTCGACCGCCGCATTCGCCAGCTCGAAATGGAAAAGATGGCTCTTGCCAAAGAGGAAGATCCGGAATCTCTCGGACGACGTCAGGAGGTTGAAAACGAGCTCGAAGAAAAAAAATCAGAGCTTGCGCGGCTCAAGGTCCAGTGGGACGGGGAGAAAAAGGCCATCGGGTCGGTCAGGACGCTCAAGCAGCAGATCGAAGAGGCAAGGCAGGCAATGGAAACCGCGATCCGGGAAGGGTCCTTTGACCGGGCCTCGGAGATCCAGTACAGCCGCATCCCGAAGCTTGAAAGGGAACTGGCCGATGCCCAGAAGCTTCTTGAGGATCAGGGAAATCGTCTTCTGAAAGAGGAAGTCGAAGAGGACGACGTTGCGGATGTGATCAGTCGGTGGACTGGAATCCCGGTTTCAAGGATGCTTGAGGGGGAGGTCCAGAAGCTCCTCCGGATGGAAGAGCGGCTGGGAAGCCGGGTTGTGGGACAGCAGGAGGCGTTGGCCGCGGTGTCAAATGCCATCAGGCGGGCCCGTGCCGGCATCCAGGACCCGAACCGGCCGCTGGGATCCTTTTTCTTCCTGGGGCCGACAGGTGTCGGGAAGACCGAGCTGGCAAAAGCGCTGGCGGAGTTTCTCTTCGACAGCGACCAGGCCATGATCAGGATCGACATGTCGGAGTATATGGAAAAGCATGCCGTGTCAAGACTTGTCGGGGCTCCTCCCGGATATGTCGGATATGAGGAGGGCGGTCAGCTGACGGAATCTGTCAGGAGAAAACCTTACTCGGTCATTTTGCTTGACGAGGTGGAGAAAGCCCATCCCGATGTCTTCAACATTCTTCTCCAGGTCCTCGATGACGGTCGTCTTACCGACGGACAGGGACGCGTGGTCGACTTCAGGAACACGGTGATCATCATGACCTCGAACGTCGGATCGGACATTATTCGCCAACGGGTGGGTCTCGATGCGGACGAGACAAAGCAGGAAGTTCTGGAGATCCTGTCGAAGACGTTTCGTCCGGAGTTTTTAAACAGGATCGATGAAATCATCGTCTTCCATCCGCTTCTGAGACACGAGATTGGACGAATTGTCCGGATCCAGCTTGACGGCTTGAATGCCCGCCTGAAAGAACAGGGGATCCAGCTCGAAATCTCCCCTGCGGCGGAAGAGGAGCTGACCGCTGTGGGCTATGATCCTGTCTATGGGGCAAGACCGCTGAAAAGAGCGGTTCAGTCCCTGATTTTAAATCCCCTTGCGCAGAAGATCCTCTCCGGAGCGATCCCGGAGGGTTCTCTGGTGGCGGTGGACTTTGACGGGATCGACTTTATCTTCAGGCCCCAGGGCGCATGAACGGGGGAAATGGTTCCGGGGAAGGGTGTTCCCTTCCCGGCCCCCATTCGGTCCGGGTGACGCTTCATTCCCGTTCGGAGCGGCTGATGGGGGAGCTGGATGCGGTACTGGACCGATTTGGAATTCGAGCGGGACGGTTTTTTGAGGATTATCGTCCGATGGATGATTTCCCCGGGATCGACCTGCTGGTGATGGATCTGGATTCCCTGTCGGAGAGAGACCGACGGGGAATCCGCCATCCCCTGATTCTCTCGGGTGAGGCCTCTGAGCTGCCCCACAAGCTGCACCTTTTTCTGGATCGCTTGAGGTGGGAGGACGGAAGGGGTGAGGCTTTCGATCATCTTGTCCGCAGGAAGGTCCGGGATTTCATGGTCCGGTCAAGCGGTCGCGGGGCACCGGGTGGGCTGGGGATCTTTGCCTTCTTCCGGTCGATGATGGAAGAGATTCTGGTTTCCGAGGCGATGGCGATCTCCCGTGGCAATCAGGTCAGGGGGGCGAAGCTTCTGGGCATCAGTCGCACGACGCTTCGGGAGAAGCTCAGGCAATCTGAGGGTCCGGAAAGTGGGGTGCTCTGAGATGATTTTGGTGTGGGACTTTTAGCCCTTCTTTCTTTTAGCCCTTCTTTGTTGGCGTCGGCTTTCTGCAGTATTTTTCTGAACGATTTTGATCGGATCTGTGTTTTTTAAATAAAACATATTTATTTATTGGAATCGTAGACCTTTTTCATATAGACTCTGTCTGTTTTTGCTCTGGTTTTTCTGCCGGAATGGTTTTTCGTGTCTCTTAAAAACAGATCTGTCTTTATGATATTTCATTAATAAATAATGTTATTTGAAAAGCTACGGTCTGACTTGTTCGGGATAAAGGAAGAAGGCGTCAATATGGAAGAGTTAGTGCGTTATCGATCATTTGACCATTTTCTTGAGTCTGCAAGGGTCATGATCATCGATGACCAGTTTGTCGGTCGCAGGGTGCTGGGGGAGATTGTCAGATCCATTTCCCAACGGATCACGATTGAAAGCTTTTCTGATCCGGAGGAGGCGCTGGCCTCTTTTTCAGGCCCTTTGCCGGATCTGATCCTTTTGGACTACAAGATGCCGAAAATGAATGGAATCGACCTGATCCGGGCCTTTCGGGAGAAACCCTCCGGAGAGGATATTCCGATCATTATGGTGACGATCCTGGAAGATAAAAATATCCGCTATCAGGCACTTGACGCGGGGGCGACGGATTTTCTCACCCGTCCGCTGGACCAGATCGAATGCCAGTGCCGTTGCCGAAACCTGTTGTCGCTCCGTAAAATGACCCTTGAGATGCAAACCCATTCCCGGTTTCTGGAAAGGGAAGTGGCCGAAGCGACCCACCTTCAGCGACAGCGTGAAAGGGAAACGCTTCTGAGGCTTGCCAGGGCGGGTGAGTTTCATGATTTTGAAACAGGAAACCATGTCGTCAGGATGGCCAGGTATGCCAAACTGATCGCCCAGGCCATGGGACTTCCCGAGGACCATTGCGAAACGATCGAGCTGTCGGCGCCGATGCATGACATCGGCAAGATCGGAATCCCGGACCATATTCTCAAAAAGCCGGGGGCACTCACTGCCGAGGAATACGAGGTCATCAAGATGCATCCGATGATCGGTCACCAGATTTTAAAGGAGAGCAGCTCCAGGTATATCGAGATGGGTGCAGTCATCGCCCTCGCCCATCAGGAGCGTTATGACGGTTCGGGCTATCCCTTTGGACTTTTGGGAAAAGAGATCCCTCTTGAGGCGAGGATTGTGGCCGTTGCGGATGTTTTCGACGCCCTGACCTCGGTTCGTCCCTATAAGGACGCATGGCCATTGGACAGGGCCGTTGCCTACCTGCGGGAATATTCGGGAATACTGTTCGATCCGGAATGTGTCGAGGCCTTTTTCCGTCAGACAGATGAGATCAGACGGATCTCGATTGTCATGGGAGATACCGAAGATCCGATGAAATGACTCTAAAACCGCCAGGTCCAATATGAGAGCCCAATGAATTGGCTTGAAGGTCTCCGATCGAGACTTCGAGAAAACAATAGCCAGGAACATGAACAGGCTCTTATTCGTCTTGTCATCGGAGTGCTGGGATCCCTGTATCTTCTGGCGCTGCCTTCAGGCAGGGACCGGGCGGGACAGCTTCTCATGTCCTACCACCGGTATTCCATTTTTTTCTTCCTGTCTATTTCCGTCCTGATCCTTGTTTCGATCTTTCTCCGACCGAGGCCTTCATATCCGAGAAAGGTCCTGGGCATTTGCCTTGATCTGTCCACCGCATCCTTTGTCATGGCCACGAGCGGGGAGCAGGGTCTTCCCATGGGGGTTGTCTACCTGTGGGTGATCATGGGAAACGGTTTTCGCTATGGACTGCGCTATCTCTATCTGGCGACGTCCATTGCCTTTGTTGGTCTCCTGTGCGTTTTTTTCTGGAGTCCGTTCTGGGAGAGCCATCCGACTCTTTTCTGGAGCCAGCTGCTTGCGATTGGTGTCCTGCCTCTTTACATGGCCGTCCTTCTCAAAAAACAGAAGAGGCTCATCGATCTTGCAAACGAAGCCAATCGGGCAAAATCACGTTTCCTGGCCAATATGAGCCATGAGCTCAGAACGCCCCTGAACGGGATTATCGGAATCGGCGAGATTCTGTTGTCCGAAGCCCCGACCGAACGCCAGAAGGGTCTTCTTGAGGCCATCAAAACCTCTTCCGGGATTCTTGTCGAAATGATCGAAAAAATCCTCGATATTTCGAAGATTGAAGCCGGCCGGATGACCTCCGAGTCCAGAGCGTTCAAGCTTGAGGAACTTGTGTATCAGGCTGTTTCCTCGATCGAGCCCATGGCGGCGAAGAAAGGGCTTTCCGTCAAGCTGCTCTGGGATGCCCGGCTTCCGATTTCCGTTAAAGGGGATTTGTCCCATCTGAGACAGATCCTCGTCAATCTTCTGGGAAACGCGGTCAAGTTCACTCTGGAGGGGGAGGTCTCCCTTTCGATCCGTCTGGCTTTTGCTGATACTTCGGGCCCGCGTGTCCGATTTGAGGTTGCCGATACGGGAATAGGAATCTCAGAGTCGATGAAGCCCAGGATCTTTGAGCGTTTCATGCAGGGTGATGAATCGGTTACAAAACGCTTTGGCGGGACGGGGCTGGGCCTGTCCTATGCCCGCCAGCTTGTGGAGCTGTTGAACGGAAATATCGGTTTTTCCAGCAGGGAAGGTGCCGGGTCGGTTTTTTGGGTTGAAATTCCTTTTGGGGATGCGGAGAACGCTCTCTCCGGCGAACCGACCATTCCGGCGATTTTCTTCTGGGGACCGGAGCAGGACTTCGGGCGCTACGAAGAGCTTCTTGCCCCCTCTACCGGAGACCTGCGATGTGTTCCCTCTTCTGCGACGGTCCTTCCTTTCGGGCCGGGTGAGCTCCGGGGGGTGCTGGTGGCAAAGATTGACGAATCGAACCAGCCGGCCTTTTTTGAGATGCTTGAGCATCCTGGAAGCAGGAGTGTCCTTTCCGGGATGCTCAAAGTGCTGCTTGTTCCTGAAGATTTTTCCCCGCCCGACCCACGGGATTTGCCTGTTGACGGCTCCTATGTGCTTGCAGGTCCGCTTCCGGCGCTTGTCCAGAGATCATTGGCATTCTGGCCGTTTCAGAATCGTCCTTCGGGCGCTTTTGCCGATCCTCCCGCCATTCCGGCAATCGCTCCGGCGGGCCGTTCCTTGCGGATCCTTGTGGCAGAGGACAATGCCGTCAACCAGAAGGTGGTCGAGGAGATCCTGTCCGCAGCGGGCCATCAGGTCCGGGTCGTTTCCGATGGAGAGATGGCTCTTGACTGTCTCGAGTCGGAAACGTTCGACCTGATGATCCTTGATCTCTGCATGCCGGTTATGGGAGGGCTTGATGTCCTGAAGACGCACCGGTTTATGGAGAGAAAGTCTCCTGTTCCGGCGATTATCCTGTCGGCAAACGCCACAAAAGAGGCTGCCGATTCAAGTCATGAAGCCAAGGCGCAGGCCTTCTTGACGAAACCGATCCAGATTCCAAGGCTCCTGGCGGAGATCGACCGGATCACCTCCCTGAGAAAGGCGGCCGATTCTTCTTTCCGGAATACGGATCTGCCCGCAAGGGAGCTGCCTCTTCTTGATGCGGAAGTTCTCAGGGAGCTCAAGAAGGTCAGCCCTGATCCAGCCTTCATCAGGACCCTCCTTGAGGGTTTTCTGATGGATGGGGAGAGGCTGCTTTCCCAGATGGAGGATGCTTTGGTCCGTTGCGATTTTCCGGAGTTCATGGATGCTGTTCACGGACTGAAGGGAAGCGGTGTCCAGATAGGCGCCCAGAAGCTGGTCAGTTTTCTTGCGGAATCCCAGTCGATGGAGATTTCCCTGATCCTGTCTGGCCGGGCAACATTTTTCATGGATGGGATCAGGGACCTTTTCTTTTTGACCGCATCGGAAATCAGGAGGTTTGTCGATGGGGGGGCCCATTTGTTGACCGATTCCGGGAAAACAAGAGATTCATTCACCAGACGCTGAAGTCCTTCCCCGTTTTTCCTGCTTACTGAAGTGCGTCCACCGATCCAACTATCCAATCGGTTGTCCGTGTCAATATCAATGCCGCTCAAGGAAGACCCAGGACGTTTTCTGTTCGGGGATCATGTATTTCAATAATAAAAATAAATTTTAATTTTAGATTAATTGACATTAAAAATATACGATGCCAATATTCTATTCATGGCTTTTTTGGAATTAAAGCCTTAGATGCTTTAATTTTTTTGTTTATTTTTTTGTTATTGTTGGCGTTGTTTTTTTAGATCTAATTAATTTATTAAAAGTAAAGGAGCGCGATCATGGAGAATGTCGAAATTTCAGAGGGGTTCCCAACACAGGTCGTCCCATGCCCAACCTACTCCCAGCTGCTGATTTGCCACGACAGCAACTATCAGGCCGACTGGTGCTTCATGAAAGGGAAACCCCGCCCCTGCTTTACGCCGACAATGCTCTCGGAGCTCACCCATTATGCCAACCACCTGGCTGTTCAGGCCGACAGGGAGGTCCGTTATATGGTTCAGGCCTCGTCCGTCCCTGGTATTTTCAACTATGGGGGAGACCTCAATCTTTTTCGCCAGTTGATCCTGGCAAAAGACCGCGAGGGGCTCCTGTCCTATGCCCGGTCTTGCATCAATGCCATTTACGGGGGTGTCATCCACTTTACGAGGGAGATCACCTCGATCGCCTTGGTTGAGGGTGATGCGTTGGGAGGAGGATTCGAGTGTGCTCTGGCCTGCGATGTCATCATTGCCGAGAAGAGCGCCAGATTGGGCCTTCCTGAAATTCTTTTCAATCTTTTTCCTGGAATGGGCGCCTACAGTTTTCTTTCCCGGAGGATCGGCTCCTCAAAGGCCCAGAGACTGATTGAGGGCGGCGTTATTTATACGGCGCAAGAGCTTTACAATATGGGGGTCGTGGACTATCTGGCCGAAGAGGGGCAGGGGAAAACTGCTGTCTATGACTATATCCGGAAGGAAAACAAGTTCCGGAACGGATTGATGGCTATCCGGGAGGTGAAAAAGTATCTGGATCCTGTTTCCTATGAGGAGTTGATCCACATAACCGGAATATGGGTCGACGCAGCGCTTCGCCTCACCGATCGGGATCTTCGGATGATGGATCGTCTTGTATCCCGGCAGACGGCAAAGCCAGCGGAAAAGCTCGGCTGAGATCCGGACCGGAGTTGCCTTGGAAGCAGCGGCGAGTACGTCTTTTCTGTAAAGACCATTGTACGAGGGGAGTCGTTTTTTCCCGGGAACTTGAACCGGTTGCCATCAATCCTCTAGACTTGGCCCATGCAGAAAGTCAGCGAAAAGATCCGCAATCTCCGTCTGGAAAAGAAGATGACCTTGAGGGGGCTCGCGCAGTCGGCGGGGATCTCTCCTGGCGCATTGTCCCAGATCGAGTCCGCCCAGGTTTCTCCTTCAGTTGCGACACTTGAAAAAATTGCCGCGGGGTTGTCAGGTTCTCTCCCGGAGAACAACAAAGAACAATCCTGTTCCCGTCGGAGATTCCGGTGTGGGAAAGCGGCCATTGTGAAGGTCCTGTCCAAGATATTTCGTCCGGAGTTTTGAGACAGGATTGATGAAAAGAGGGTTCAGTCCCTGATTTGAAATCCCCCTTGCGCAGAAGATCCTCTGGTGTCGGTGGACTTTGACGGGATCGAGACTTTATATTCAGGCCACAGGGCGCATGAACGGGGGAATGGGGACTCTCCATTTGAGGTGAACAATGGACAGTGCAGGGACAATGATTGCTTTTCATCTGAGCGTTCCATACGGGCTTGGCATCGTTAGAGAACAGGATGTCTATGATGCTCTGAAACATGGAAGCCTTAACGGAATTTCTTCACCAACAAAGGATATTCTCGCCTCCCTCTTTATTGAGAATTCCCCTTCATCCATTATCAAGGCTGTTCAAGAATGCGGCTCTTCGGTCGATAATGCCCAGAAGCTTTATGCCGAGATCGTTGGGAAGTTTGCGTTTCATCCTTCTCCCGAATGGGAAAAAGCCACTCTCTAACACTTGGAGTCTTCATGCCTCATATCAGTCAAGCTGAAATGGATAGCTGGCTGCTGTCTGGAAATTGGAAAATCCTTGAAAAAAGAGCAGCAGGAATCATGTCGGACACCGGGATTTCTCTGGAAGCTGGCCAGATGTCTCCCCTCCTTGGTGGAGGGACGAGGCTGATGTTTGCGTTAAAGCACCGAATCAGCCATGACATCGATTTGTTTGTCAGAGATCCTCAATATATTGGATTCCTTTCTCCAAGACTGAATGACCAGGTCGGAGAGATTATTCAGGGGTACGAGGAGGATGCCACCCTTTTGAAATTGAAATTTTCAGAAGGAGAAATTGATATTATCGTTCGTATGTCCTTAACCGGACTTCCCCCTGAATCATCCGCGCAAAGCCTGTTCAAGCTCGAGCCGGTAGAAGAAGTCCTGACAAAGAAATTGTTTTATCGGGGAGCATTTTTAAAACCACGGGATCTATTCGACTGGAACTGTATCGAGATAATCTCTCCCGAGACGCTTGACATGAAAAGGCTCTCAAGGATCATTAGTTCCAAGCTGGATGGGATTTTTCAAGCCTTGGAAAGAATGAAGTCGAACCCATTTTTAAAGCGCGAATGGGATCTGATCGAAACCCCTTTGGAGCTTGATTTCGATAAAACGGTTTCATGGGGGAAAGAGCGGCTGGAAATCATGAGGGATATCGGTCTGTCTGCTGATGCTGACGAGATTTCTCATCCAGAATAGATGTCCTCTTTCAGACGCATTTCTTGAGGAAAAGACGAAAACTCAGGCCCATATCATATTGGAGGAGGCGTTGTTTGTCGGACCACTATGCACAGCACATGTTCAATGTGAAAGCCCGAAAGACCTTCTTCAATCACGGACAGAACCCCCTGATTTTATTCATGGGGAGATTCAGTTGAACCGGTTGCCATAAATCCTCTAGACTTGGCCCATGCAGAAAGTCAGCGAAAAGATCCGCAATCTCCGTCTGGAAAAGAAGATGACCTTGAGGGGGCTCGCGCAGTCGGCGGGGATCTCTCCTAGCGCATTGTCCCAGATCGAGTCCGCCCAGGTTTCCCCTTCAGTTGCGACACTTGAAAAAATTGCCGCGGCGCTTCGCCTTCCGATCACGGTTCTTTTTGATGAGCCGGAGGAGGCCAATGATCCGGTTCTCATGCCGGCCAAGGATCGCCGCCGGGTCTACAGCGCTCCGTCACATGCAACTCTTGAGCCATTGGCCAGGGGACTTTCAAAAAAGAAGATGCAACCGTTTCTCCTGCGTCTCGATCCCGGAGGGGAGGTCGGTGACCATCCCTATTCCGGAACGGAAGGGGAAGAGTTTGCGATCGTTCTCGAAGGGGAGGTCCTTTTTGAACAATCAGGAAGGAATTACACTCTCCGGGATCTTGATGCCGTCTACTTCGACCCGATGAAGCCCCATAACTGGAAAAATACCGGAAGGGGGCCTGCTACGGTCCTTCTTGTTTCATCCTCTTGACATTCTCTCCACGACTGCCGACGGGGATTCCCGAAGATTGCTTCCCGAATTTTCTGAGCGATTGATCCCTTTTGTGGCCTGGCATCTCCCCAGACTCACCTCCAGTGCCCCCGGATGTTTTCTATGTCCGCAGGAACAGAGTTTGGAACTGGGTTCGAACCGTCCGATCATTCGGAGATGCTTTCCCTTCGCAGAGCTCCTTGATCTTCCCCATCCGCTTTGCCCGATATGCCGGGACAGACAACGGTTCTTCATTATTTACTGAATCTCCCCATGAATAAATTCAGGGGGTTCTGTCCGTGATTGAAGAAGGTCTTTCGGGCTCTCGCCTTTCGGCTACACCTCCCGACTCTTCCCTCTCCACAGCCGGACTTCCGGGAGGAACGGCTCCTTACCCGACTATCATGGCACATGGCCAAGATTGACCCATCCGGCGTCGGCGCACACGATCAGAATCCTGATGAACAGTTCATTATTAAACAATTTTAATTTTTTACTGAACAAATGAGCTATTGTTTGGATCATTTAAAATGATTGCAATGAAGACCATTTCTAAGATTAAGTAATTACAAAATAAATATAATTAAAATATAAAAAGACGGATAAATCCTGAAATATGAAAACTAACTCTGTTTGACAGTGGATATATTGTTTATTATAGTGGACAAGTGTTGTGACTTGTGTTCATAATATTAGTCGCTTGGGTTTATGTCTTAATCGGAAGGGGGAGATCATGTCCAAATATCACATGCCCGTGGGAGAAAATTCCTTTCTGACACCATCGGCCGCAATCAATGGGGTCATTCTCCCGGATCCAGGAGAGTCTCTGGTTCAGGGAAACATTTTTGACGAAGAAGAGGCCCTCATCATCGCGGCAGACAAAATACTTACTGCAAAAAATCCAACCCTTTTCCCAGGCCCTCTCGTTATATGGAATTGGAGCAAAGAATCACAAGAGATGGCTAAAGCGGTCAAAAAGCTTGCCGAGGCAGGAAACATGAACATCATTCCAATGACGGATTATCGGCCTAAATACCCAAAGATCAATCCGGAGTCGGAAATCAATCCCAACCATCCGAATCTGACAATCTGGCACAACGCCATCGATGTCTGTCTTTTTGTTGGCGTTCACTGCCATTACTCAAATATCGCACTCAAAATCATTCGGGGGGGGACCGACTGCTTTACGATTGCTTTATGCAGCTTCTCGGGAGATGACGAGGCACATCTTACCGTTCGGGATGTATCTCCTGAAAAGGTTTATCGCCTGTCGGAGATCCTGCGGGAACGAAAAACCCATCTTTTATCAGTATCGGTCAAATAAACCATCACTTCCCTTTGAGCAACGACTACCAGAGAGGAACTTTGATGAATTCTGAAAAACGACAGCAATACGTTTCTCCCAAAACCAGGCCGTCGACTTTTTCCGTCTGGACAGACGAAGGAGGGCATCCCCAATTCCCTTCGGATGAGCAGTCCGGCATTTCACCTGAATATTTTGTTTGGGTTGATTCTTCAAAATCAGCTGAAGAAGGGGAATTTGTGCTCCTCTCCCACAAAAACAGACTGATTTTTGACAAGGTAATCAATGAACGGGGGAATTCCTCCCTTGAAAAGAATCCCGGCTGGTGTCTCTCAAATCCTGAGCTTTTGATATTGGGGGTGGTCGTTTCCGGGGCAGAGTGGATAAGCATCTCCGAAAAAGGTTGGTGAGTGCGTGTGCACAATAATGAACAGGGGGACATAAATGCATCAATATCAAGTTTTACAAGGGCCAGAAGGGTTTCTGCCGCCAGCTGCTGCCATGATGGGCGTGACTCTGCCGGTAGAGGGTCAGGGATCCATCCTGGGACTGAGAGTTTTTGAAAATCAAGCCATCGAAGAAGCCGCCAGACAATTAGCCAATGCAAAGGTTCCCACAATATTTCCAGGTCCACTTGTTCTATGGGGCTGGAATGCTCAAGCCATAGAAATGGCCAATGCCGTGGCGCACGTTGCCGAAACATGCGGAATCAATATCATTCCGATGCCAGACTATCGCCCCAAATATCCAAAAATTGATCCAGAGGCTGAAATAAATCCAAATCATCCCAATCTGACAATCTGGCATAACAAGATTGATGTCTGCATGTTTGTGGGAGTTCATTGTCACTATGCCAATTTGTCCTTGAAGATTATTCGCGGCGGGACCAGTTGCTATACCATCGCACTGTGTAATTTTGCCGGAGATGATGAAGCGAATCTGACGATTCGTGATCTTACTTCAGCAAAAATCCTGAAAATCGGTGAAACGATCCAGAAGATGAAGGTCGATTCCCGCCGATTTTAAGATCCGGAATGTCCTGTCCCCGTCAACGCGTTAAAAATCCACACCCCTCCCGGGCAGGACGTCCTCCTTCGTTTCTCCCTGAAAGGACAATCCTTCATGAACTCTCCCGCTCCTAAGCGCTTTGCGCTGTAGGAGGGGTTTCCGATCTCACGAGCGGACGTTCCTCTTTCGCCGAGGATGCGCGAAGGCGTTTGGGCCTTTGCGTCTTATGCTCCTCTCCGGA
>JAKAYF010000099.1 GCA_021816465.1 Nitrospirota bacterium | reverse complement strand
GAGACCGAATCTCGGGGGAAAGATGATGGCTTGTTCGACTTTGAACTTGAGGGGGTCTGATCATTGGTGAATGTGGTTGTTGTTCAGAATGATCCGGTTTTTGGAAATGTTTCCGGAAATCTCGAGGCTGTCTCCCGGATGCTTTCCGAAAGACAGGTGCCGAGACCGGATCTCATCGTTCTTTCTGAACTGTTCGCTTCAGGGTACCAGTTTGTATCTGTTTCTGAAGTGAAAGAGCTTTCAGAGAAAGTTTCCGGACCTGATGCAGGTCCAACGGGTTCCTTTATGAAAAATCTTTCCCGGGAAACCAAAGGTCTGGTCGTGGGTGGATTCCCCTGTCAAAAAGATGGCCGCGTTACAAATGCGGCGGCTGTTTTTAAAAATGGTGAACTCTTAACGGTTTATGACAAAGTTCATCTGTTTGATGCGGAAAATCGCTGGTTTTCTCCCGGAGAGGGCCCGCTGTGTCTTGTCGATACGGATTTTGGTCCAATGGGAGTGATGATCTGTTTTGACTGGCTTTTTCCGGAGGTTGCCCGAAGCCTGGCCCTTTCGGGAGCATTGTTGATCGCCCATCCGGCAAACTGGGTTCTCCCCTTTGGTCCATCAGGAATGATTCTTCGGTCGGTGGAAAACCGGATTTTCACACTCACGGCAAACCGGGTCGGGACAGAGTCCAGGGGAGGTCTTTCTCCGTTGACCTACATCGGGCAAAGTCAGGTGGTTGCTCCTTCAGGAGAGGTGCTGGCGAGAGCCCCACGGGAAACGGCCGCAATCCTCGAGGTTTCCTTTGATCCGGCCCGAGCAAGAAACAAGACGGTTGCGTCTGAAAGTGATGCTTTCCGGCAGAGAAGGCCTGCTCTTTACCATTTGTGAAAAGAATTCTGGTGCCCCATTGTGCCCGGCGAAAAACCTGCCTATAATCCCTCCATGCCATTTCTTGCGGGTGAGTCCCTAATCCTCTATGACAGCCGTGGTCGAGCCTACGTCATTCCTGAACTGATCCCCGGAAAGGTCTTCAACCTTGATGGGCATCTTTTTCCTCACGCAGAGCTTATGGAAAAAGCCAGCGAGGGGGAAAGCTATCTCGGTCCAAGAGGCTTGACCCTTACACCGTTTCGCCCAACGCTCCGTGAAACGCTCTCCCACATGAAAAGACGGACCCAGGTCATCTATCCAAAGGATCAGGGGCTGATCCTGATGTGGGGAGAGATCCGTCCAGGTCTCAGGATCCTTGAGTCCGGCATCGGTGCGGGGGCTTTGACACTGAGTCTTCTCCGCATGTCTGCTCCGGGAGGTGAGGTCGTATCGCTCGAAAAAAGGGAAGATCACGCAAGTGAAGCGATGGCCAACTTGCGCCGGATGGTTCCTGAACTGATGAACAGCCACAAGCTCCTGATCGGATCTTATGGCGAGCCTGGCTGGGAAGATTCTGTCCCTGGCGTCTTTGATCGTGTCGTGCTTGACCTGCCTGAGCCATGGGAAGGGCTTTCCGGTCTTTCCAGAAAACTTCGTCCTGGCGGCATTCTGGTCGCATGGATGCCAACCCCGCTTCAGGTCCACACTCTTTCAAACCGTTTGAAGGACTCCGGAGACTTTCACCTTGTCCAGACCGTTGAAGCTATTGTCCGGGATTGGGAATTTGGGCCGACATCGGTTCGTCCAGCACATCGGATCGTTGGCCACACGGGCTACCTGACGATGGCAAGGCGTGCATCCCCGGGAATTCCCTATATTGCATGGGAACCCTCTTTTTAGCAGGCACTCCTGATATGTCTGATAAAGTTCTTTCCTGCCTTGTTTCGGGAAGTTTTGTGGGTATCTGAGCTCCTGTTGTTCTCTTCGGATCTTCTGATATCACTTGAGCGATTGAACCACGAGTATTGATGGAGCAATTCCAAACTGATTCCTTCCGGTCTGATCTCCGGGGACCTGCCCTTTCCATCGGGTGCATCCTTCTGGCCGGGGATAAACCCTATGCTAAGGAAAAATGTGCATCGGGACCGGTATGGACTTTTGAAAAGATTTTGACAGCTCCAAAAGCCGTTCATAGGAGACGGGTCTGACTTCAGGCGAGGGTGGCATCCTCGCCACTGAATAAAGATCCCATTGTCCAATTTTTGCGCCTCCCGCCAGCAGTTTCTCCATGGCTTCCCTCATGTTGTGTTTCCATTCGCCTTCAGGATGAAAGCTCCGGCTTTCGGAAATATAGTCCATGACCATCGTCTGGATCGTTACGGGAACCTCCATGAGCGTTTCTTCGACGTTTTTCCAGTATGAGGAAAAGTTCATGCCGGAACGGTCGAGAAAGTCAAAGCTTTGAGGGTCGGCCGCATCGATCTTGAACCAGATGGACCAGGGAAGCCTCTCCGTCTCCGGGGTGTCTTCCTGGGCAAAAAGATCGAGAACCTTTTTTCTGACAGATTTTTTAAAAAGACCGGTGCCATTGGTGATGATCCGGATCGTGATTTCATGGGAGCGGGACTTGAAAAAAGAGAGAACTTTTTCGAGAACTTCCGGAAACTCCGGAACCATGGTGGGTTCACCGTCTCCGGAAAAGGAAATATCGGTTAGCCGCCTTTGGGGCAGGGGTGTCTTGTCAAAGGGAGGAATCGAAAAGAACTGGTTCTTTTCCAGAAGCCCGATCAGGTGTGAAAGCTCGTCGATGACCCGATCCGGATCAACTTTCTGATGGATCTTCTGAATATCGGCCATTGCTTTGGGGGTTCTGTCGACCTGGCAATAGATGCAATCAAAATTACACCCCTTGTCGGGGTTCATGTTGATTCCCGCGGAAAGGCCTCCGGAGCGTCTGGATATGACCGGGTAGACATGAATGTTGTCCTGGAATCTTCTCTGATGGTCTGAAAATAAAAATTTCAGTGCCGTAGATGGTTCGTCCAATATTCCTCCTTGAGAAACGGACTTTCTTCCAGAGGTGGGGCGAGTGTCAGAAAATGGGAATGGTCACCCCAGACTGTTTTGACCGTCATTGGAGTATACCCTTGGGGATGTTCGGGGATATAGGGCAACAGAGCTCCATAGACAATCTCTTCCATATGGGCTGGAACAGGGTCCGGAAAAAAAATACTGGGGCCATTGAATCCTTCCGGATGAAATGAGACTCCAAGCCCTGTGATCTTTTCGTCGAGGGCCTTGTTATCCTTTTCATTCCGGCCAAGGATGACCCATGTGGAGTCTTCAAACCGGTAATGACGGCCATGCCGCAGGAGCGATGCGTGACCCTTGTCACGTCCGTCATCAAGCGTGATGAAATCAGTAACTCTTTCACGAAAATGATCATCGGTCAGGAGGCACCCCCCAGCCGGGCTGGGAATGGTTTTGAATCCAAATTTTCTGGCAAGGGCCAGTTGTGGTTTTCTTGACCGGCCAGCCCATCCAAAGAGCTTCCTTCGATCGATCAACCCCTCTTTTTCCATCCTTGTTTCCGGTAAAAGCCTTGCGGACAACGGGCGGAGGATTTCTCCCTCCATGCCTGCCTCCTGGTCAATTACATAGAGCGTGTCACGCTTCTGGCTCATGGGTCTTTGCCCAACAACCTCTCCTGTGACAAGAAAGTTTGCCTGTATTTCGGAGAGAACCTGTTTCGCAATGGAAAACATGAGAATTCTGCAATCGATACATGGATTGACGACAGAGCCATAACCAAACTCAGGTTTCTTCAGGATATCGATGAAGGCGTCACCTTTTGGCCGGCGGAGCAGGGGGATTCCCAGCTCCGCCGCCATGGTCTCTGCGGTGTTTTCGCATCCGAATGGACTCTCAAGGTGAAGCGCGACAAGTTCAATTCCTTGTTCCAGGATCAGTCTGCCTGCAAGAGATGAATCAAGCCCTCCGGAGAGGAGAAGGAGCCCTTTCAATCAGCGTCCTTGTCGGAGTCGGAGATGACTTCATGGATTTCCAGAACATTGGGTCCTGAAAACATCTCCCGAGGGGGGTGGTTGGAGTGGGCTTTCTTGAATGAATCAGATTTGGTCCAGTTCTTGAAGTCTTCCA
>JAKAYF010000039.1 GCA_021816465.1 Nitrospirota bacterium | reverse complement strand
CCGATCCCGACGAGGTCTCCCACGAGAGTGGAGCGACCGGCGCGCTGGGAAACGGACCTGACGCCCGGAATGCCGGCGACCGCCCTGGTCACCCGGGATCCAAGCCGCAAGGACTCCGAAAGCGACGTTCCGGGCAGTGTCCTCATGTGGATGATATAGTGGCCTTCCTTCAGGCCCGGAACAAGATTCTCCCCGAAAAGGGGGAAAACGAACACAACCAAAGTGCAAATGACTGCGACGATGGAGATGGCCGCCGTTCCTCTTCCGACAACCGGATCCAGGATCCTCGAATATCGGGATCTCAGGGACTTCAGGAGCGGAGGCTCCTCTCCCGACAGGAGACGGGTTCCGAAAAGGAGATACGAGAGGGCGGGCGTCAGTGTCAGGGCGACGGCAAAAGAGGCCGCGATCGCCGACACATAAGCAAGGCCAAGAGGGCCGAAGAGCTTCCCGCTCACGCCAGGAAGCGTCAGAACCGGAAGAAACGCAAGAATGACCGCTGTGGTGGCAAAGGCCATCGAGCGGCGGACTTCGAGGGAGGCCCTGAAGATCACCTGGACCACGGGATCCGGGCATGCGAGCAGACGGTTCTCCCGCAAACGCCTGAGAATGTTTTCGACATCGACGATGGCATCGTCCACAACCTCTCCGATCGCGATCGCAAGCCCCCCCAGGGTCATCGTGTTGAGGCTGACTCCCAGATGATGGAGCAGAATGATCCCGCTCAAAAGAGAGACCGGGATCGCCATGGCCGAGATCATGGCCGAGCGAAGGTCGCGAAGAAACAGGAACAGGATCAAGATGACAAGAGCCGCCCCCAAAAGCATTGCCATCCGGAGGTGATGGATCGAGTTCCTCACGAAATTGGCGGGGCGAAAGAGATCCCGGTGAAGGACGACGCCTTCCGCCCGGAGCGCGGGGTCAAGAGAGAGAAGCCTTCGATCAAGATTCCCTGTCACGGCCATCATGTCCGCACCGTATTGTTCCTTGATCACGAGAACCACCCCGGGAACGCCCTGGATCGAGGCCGCTCCTACGGGAGGTTCGGGCGCATAAACGACATGGGCAACGTCGCCCATGAGAACATTCACCCCGTTTCTTCTCGCCAGGACAACCCGCGACAGTTCAGCTGGCGTCATGGGGGCCCCTTTGATGCTCATGACCAGCCTCTGGTTCGACGTATCGATCACGCCCCCACCCCGAACCCCGGTCGCAAGCCCGGCAATCTTCGCGACATCCGAGATCGACAGCCCATAGCGCATAAGCGCCGGCGGCCGGATTTGAACCTGCAACTGACGGATCTCTCCTCCGACCACACCGATTCCGGCGACCCCGGGGAGACCCAGAAGCTGTGGTCTGAGAGTCCAGTCCGCAATCGTTCGCAAAAACATGAGCGATCGGGTTCGTGAGGTGATCCCGATCGTCAGGACATTCGCCGTGGACGAAGTGAGCGGCAGGAGGAGAGGAGGGTGGACACCAAGAGGAAGGCTCCGCGTTACGACGCCGAGTCGCTCGGAAACAGACTGGCGGTTCCGGTAGACATCGCTTCCGTCGCGAAAGGTCAACGTGATCATGGACAGCCCCTGGGTCGACTTCGACACCATCGTCCTGATGTCCATGAGTCCGCCCAGGGCGGTTTCAAGCGGCCGGGTCACCAGAAGTTCGACCTGATGGGGAGAAAGTCCGGGAGATTCTGTCTGAATGACAACCAGAGGAGGGGCAAATTCTGGAAAAACGTCGAGTCTTGCCCGAAAAAGGGAGAGGATCCCGTAACCGGCCAGCATGCAGACCAGGGCGATGATCACCCCGCGAAAGCGGAGAGAAAAACGGATGGCCATGATCATTGGAAGAAAGCTCCTTCCAACACCTTAATCGTCATCATCGTCATTTTCATCCGATGGCCCGGAACGACCGGAGGATCCCCGAAACTCCGGCTGAAGCTCCCGGGATAAAATCAGCTGGGCCCCCTCCACCACCACCTTCGCACGGGATCCGAACCCGGTCGAGAACCACTTTTTCCGAACCCGGATCCATCCCTCCAGCTCTTTCCGCTGGAAGTGGCCGGAACTCACCTCCATATATGTCCAGGGTCGGCCGAGATACCAGATGATGGCTGAATCGGGAAGGAAGACCCCGCGGACGGCTCCTCCCGGAGAAGGGATCCCCACAGACAGACGCATCCCGATGCGGGCGTTTTTCGAAGGCATCCGATAGAAATAAGTCCTGCCCTGCACGCTTGTATCGGTCCCCGGAGCGTCCGAAACAAGTCGGGCGACCTCTTCCGTCCTGGAATCGCCGGCTTGCACGAAAATCCGCGTGGGAGGAGTCCCCGGCACCCCTTCCGGCAGAATCGTCACCAGCAACAGAACCTCCCGACCCTCCATAAGGGCCGAGAGATCTCCCGATTTTCCGTACGATACCCATTCTCCCAGGACTGATCCCCATTCGATCCGGGCCATCTCCCTGAGACGATCAAGCGTATCCCTGGCTCCGGTCCGGCTCGCCTTGTCGCTTTTCCAGACGGCTTTCTCCTCCTCCACGGCTTTTCGGGACACGCTCCCGTCTTTTCCGGACAGGCGCACAAGCCTCTTGTATTCTTGAGCGGAAGCCGATTCATGGTCTCGGGCCCTCTCAAGACTTTCCCTCGCGGCGATGATCCGGAGACGAAGCTCAAGGAGAGGCTGCATGTCCAGGACGATTCCATAGGCCTCCCTGCGGGGCTGGTATTCCACAACCGGGAGCATTTCGACCCGGATGCCGTTTTGGGCCTGGATGAACGGATCAAGGGCGATGTCCGCCGCACCGTTTTGAGCGGGGACCCGTGCGGGGGGAGGAGGAATGGTCCGTGGAGTCCAGCCATCAAAAATGGCAAAGAAGACTCCACCGGCCATCAACATCGACACAGTGAAGATTGCGACGAATTTCCTACTTTTGATGAGAGCCATCGGGATCATGTCTCCTTGGGGGATTTTCCGGCGCCGCGGCAGAAGTTTCCAGCAGGGGAGACTGCACGGCGTCCTCCAGGGATTCGAGTGACCGCTGCGCCCCTGACAGGGCGATGAGTCGTTCGCGTTCCGCAACGAGAAGAGCCAGTTTTCCGTTCATCAGGGTCATGGGCCCGATCTCGCCGGCTCGCAGACTCCGCTCGACCTGAATCTGGAATTTTTTCTGGCGAGCCAGAATCCTGCGGGTCGTTTCCAGGGATCGAAGGGCTCCCCGGTAATGGATCAGAGCGGCTTCGATCTGACCGATGACCTGGAACTGGAGTGCGGCAAACCGGGCAAAGGCACGCTTTCGGCGGGCACGAGCCTCTTTAATCGGGCCCTGGTTCTGGTTCAGGATCGGGAGGGGCAGTGAAAATCCCACTGACCACATATTGTCTCCCTGATCGAAGGAATAGCCTCCCGGTCCGAGATAAAGGTTTGGGTACTGGTTTGCCACCTCGAGACGGAGCGACTCTTCCGAAGCGGCATACTGAGCCAGCGCCGCCCGGAGATCGAGGCGGTTGACAAGGGCGGCGCGCTGAACCGAAGGAGCGGGAAGACGGTCAAGAGAAGGAACGGTCTCCAGGTCGTCAAAAGACAGCCGAACCCCTTTCAGGGCTTTTTCCGGAACCCCCACCGCCTGTGCCAGCGAGACCCGTGAAGCCGACTCCGCCTCACGGGATGCATTCAGGGACAGACGCGCATGTTCCAGTAAAAGCCGCGCGCTGTTTTCGTCCATCTCCGAGGACTCCCCCTCGAGATGGCGGAGGTGCCAGAGAGCGAAGACCCGGCGTCGGAGCTCAATCTCCCTTTCAAGACTTTCCGTTTCCCGGACCTGCCGGACATAAGTCAGGAATCGCCGGCGCACAAGGCTGCACACGTTCCATGCGGCCTGACCGAGGAGAAACTTTTCGGCAACCGCAAGGTCCCTTGCCCTCTGGAGACGAATGCCTCGTTTCCCGGCTGTTTCAAAGGGCACATCGAACAGGAGACCCAACGCCCAGGGTGATGTTTCCTCCGGAGCGATGACAATGCTGTTGAGTGCCGCGAAGGAGGAGATGACCGGATTTGGCCGTTGTCCGGCTGTCGTGATGCCGGCCCGGGCAAGAGCCACGGTGGTATGCTGGACCGCGAATTCAGGGTTCTCGTAAAGAGCGGCCAGCGTGAGATCCGACAGGCTCCACCGGCGTTTCGGCCAATGACGGGGAGACCTTCCATGACGCTCGAGAAAAAGCCTTAACCCCTGGTCATCCAATCTCCGGGATTCAAGAAGATGGGCATTTTCCGACGGATTGAGCGGATGAGGGTGGTAGGAAGCACATCCTCCGGTCAAGGAAACAAGAAGGAGGATCGGAACAAGCCTCTGACGAATCATGGGAAGAATCCTCTGTATCTGCCGACCAAAACGTCTGGACAGGACGACAAGATAGCAGATCGATTCGCACAGGATCCTGACAGGATTATGACAACCCTGTCATCTTGATGGAGGTGTCCGGACGGGAAAACGAAGACATACCGTGGTTCCCCGGCCGACTTCGCTCCTGATCTCCACCGATCCCTGATGAAGGGTCATGATGGAGCGAACCAGGGCGAGTCCGAGCCCCATGCTTCCGCTGTTGTGCCCTCGTGCCTGATCGGCCCTGTAGAAGCGGTCGAACACCCGTGGAAGGTGCTCGGAGGCGATCCCGCATCCCGTGTCCATGACGATCACTTCGACAAAGGAGATTCCAGAATAAAGTGTCAGGACGATCTCTCCCCCCGGGGGCGTGTTTTTCAGGCTGTTTTCAAGAACGTTGGCCAGAGCTCTCTGATAGAGATCCCGATCGGCCAGGAGTGTCGCAGAGCCCTGGATTACGATGCGGACCCCCTTCTCAGCGGCGTACGGCTCGAAGAAACTGCCGACTTTTTCTGTTTCATTGCGGGCATCGAAAGCGGTCGGACTCAGGCCGCCCTGCTCCGATTCCGCACGGGCGAGAAACAAAAGGCTGTCGATCATGCGCGAGAGGCGCCCGAGCTCCTCGAGACCGGATTCGAGCACCTGCCGGTAGTCTTCGGGACTCCGGTCCCGAAGAAGTGCGACTTCGGACTCCCCCCGGAGATTGTTGATCGGTGTCCTGAGCTCATGCGCCAAGTCTGCAGAAAAGCGGGAGAGTCGCTCGAAAGACTCTTCAAGCCGATCGAGCATCTCATTGAAGGAATCGGAAAGCGTCACAAGTTCCATCGGCAATCCGGCGGTGGGGAGCCGCTGGGAATGCCGGAGAGAACGGATCCCCTCGATGGCGGAAATCACTTCCGTCAAGGGGGCCATACCCCTTCTGGCCAGGAGGTACCCCAACCCGGCAGAGAGGAGAATCCCCACAATGAGGACCATTCCCACGGTCTCCCGGTAAAGGCGAATGAGTTTCTCCTCCTCGGTCTGGTCGAGAGCAACCTGGAGCAAGGCACGTTTCGTCCCGCCGGAATCTGCGGCCCAGGCGCTGATGGTGCGATAGAGGCTCCCCCGCCCGATCTGGACCAGACGGCTTTCTTGCGGAAGAACGCCCGGGGAAACAGGTCGCGGGAATGGAGCCGTTCGAAGCGAGGCGGGCATTCCCGCACTTTCCATAAGGACGGATCCCCCGGGATCGAGAATCCGGACGTAGAATTTGGTGAAACGCCTTGCAGCACTTTCCCAGTCGACCTCTTCGTGCAACGCTTCGGTATCTCCAGGCCGCTTCAAAAAGATCGAACGGAGAACGAAGACCTTGTCCGCGAGGAATTGTGTGTCCTCCTGGTCCAGCTTTTTCGTCAACGACACATACAGAACGCCGGCAACCATCAGAATGAGGAATACGCTTGCAAGCGTATAGAAAAGAGCCAGCCTGAAGGCAAGGGAGCGCCTGTCCGGAAAGGTCGCGGACCTTAAGATGGGGTCAGGAGCGGTTTTCAAGGATGTATCCCATTCCTCTGATCGTATGGATGAGTTTTCGGGAAAACGGTTCGTCCACTTTTTTTCTGAGTCGGCGGACGGCCACATCCACCGTATTGGTATCACTGTCGAAGTTCATGTCCCACACCCGTTCCGCAATAAACGTCCGGGAGAGGACCTCTTCGGGGTGCTGCATGAAGAGTTCGAGGAGAAGGAACTCCTTCGCGGTGAGATCCAGCCGACTTCCGTCTCGGGAAACCGAACGGCGCAGGAGATCCATCTCGATCCCGGAAAATCGCAAAAACTCTTCGCTGCGCCTTTCGTTTCGTCGAAGGACCGTCCGGATCCGGGCCAGAAGTTCAGAAAAAGCGAATGGCTTGACAAGGTAGTCATCCGCTCCCTCCTCCAGTCCCCTGACCCGGTCCGGAACCGAATCCCTGGCTGTCAGGAAAATGATGGGCGTGTTCTTGTCGCGTGTGCGGATTTCACGGAGAACACTCCATCCGTCCCGTTCTGGCAGCATGACATCGAGAATCACGAGATCAAAGGAGCCTTCCCTCGCCAGATGAAGGCCCGTCTCCCCATCTTCGGCCACATCCAGGACAAACCCGTTTTCCGATAACCCTTTTTTAAGGAATGTCGCTGTCTTGGCTTCGTCTTCAACCAGCAGGATCTTCACCTCAGATGCTCCTTCCTGTTCAGGACTCCTCTCCGGAGCAGGAACCGTTTTCCCCAACCGTTTTCCCCAACCGTTTCCCCGAGCGCTCTTCCGAGCCTTGCTGGAAGTACTATGTAACCCAGAATCCCATCACAAAGAGTAGGCCCCAAAAATGTTCTCTCCGGCCACAGGAAAAAACACAAGTGCCCCATCTCACACTCTTTTCCTGCCAGCGCGCAAGCGCCTCCTTGTTGGGAGAGACCCTTGTGATTTAACATAAAGGGAGAGTGCCGGATGAGATCAGTTTCTCCGTTCTCACAAAACATGGCACCCTGCATATCATATCGGAAAAAAAGACCTGTACGGAAAAAGTTCCACCAGGTCCACCTGATATTTACGGATCCAACACTTCAACATGAGGAGTTTTTCTTGGCCAGACATTTGATCGACAAACCAGTTAACCTTGAAGATGGCGGCCCGGGCGTTTCCGTTTCGGTCGATGGACGGCAAATCGCCCTCTACGAATTCGAGGGATCCGTCTATGCCGTGGACAACCGTTGCCCCCATCGGGGCGGTCCCATGGCCGACGGACCTGTTTCCGGCCCGACCATCACATGCCCGCTCCATTCCTGGAGTTTCGACATGCGTTCCGGAGAGGCCGTCGGTCGACCGGGAGCCACCATTGCCTGTTTTCCAGTCGCGAAGGATCCTTCGGGAAAGATCGCAATCGAAATTGCCTGATCCATGAATTTCACTTGAGTGACTTGGAATTAAAGGGCCAATCATAAGCCGGATCAATGATCCGGCTTTGTTTTTTCTGCCAGTATCGTTATGATGGTCTCTGGAGGACGGACGTGTTCTACGGCTTGCTATTTGTTGTGGTTGGATCTTTTGGAACCCTCTATTCAGTTGTCCTTCTCCTCAGGCGGGAACGACGGGAAAAGTGGCTAGCCTACATTCTCTCCTCCGCCATGCTGCTTCTATGGGGAGCAGTGTCTCTTTCCCCGCTCAGGCCGGAACTGATCAAGTGGCTCCATTCGATTCTCATCGGATCGTGATCTCGCCCAACACATGAAGGGAGGACCATGCAAAACAATTATCGTGCACTGGCCATCATTCTTGCCGGAGGCGAAGGGAAAAGACTTTTTCCCCTCACCCGGGACCGGGTCAAATCCGCCGTTCCTTTTGGAGGGGCTTACCGGATCATCGATTTTGTCCTGTCCAATTTTGTCAATTCCGGACTTTACAAAATCAAGGTTCTCACCCAGTACAAATCCCACTCGTTAAACACCCATCTTTCAAGGGGCTGGCGGCTTTCCCCCCTGCTTGACCAGTATGTCGACCCCGTTCCGGCCCAGATGCGCCGGGGCCCTCACTGGTTCCAGGGAACCGGAGATGCGGTCTACCAGAACCTGAATCTGATCCTCGACGACAATCCCGATTTTGTCTGCGTGTTCAGCGGTGACCATATCTTCAAGATGAACATCTCCCAGATGATTGAAGCCCATATCCAGAGAAACGCCCAGGTCACCGTCTCCGCCATTCCCGTTCCCATCGAGGAGGCGTCTTCCTTCGGAATCGTCGGAATGGATTCTTCCGGCATGGCGACCTCTTTCATCGAGAAACCCAAAAATCCGGCGCACATGCCCGGCAACCCCCATATGTCCCTTGTGAGCATGGGAAACTATGTCTTCAACACCCGACTCCTGATTGATGTCCTGACCAAGGATGCCCAGAACGAGAACAGCAATCATGACTTTGGGAAAGACATCCTTCCGAAACTGACCCATGAAGGAATGGTCCATGTTTACGATTTCAGCCAGAACACCATTCCAGGGATGACTGAACTCGAACAGGGCTACTGGAAAGATATCGGACAGCTCGACGCCTACTGGCAGACGCACATGGACCTTGTCTCCGTCTCGCCGGCCTTCAATCTCTACAATCCGAACTGGATCATCAGGACCTATCGCCCGCAGGTGCCTCCGGCCAAGTTCGTCTTTGCCGACGAGGAGAACAGGCGCATCGGGGTGGCAACGGATTCGATCGTCTCCGGCGGCTGCATCATCTCGGGAGGACAGATCGACCGATCGATCCTCTCCCCAAGCGTCAGGATCAACAGCTATTCCCGTGTCTCGGAATCGATTCTTTTCGACAATGTCGACATCGGACGCTATTCCCGCATCAGCAGGGCGATCATCGAAAAGGGTGTCAGGATCCCTCCCCATACCGTTATCGGGGAAGATCCCGCCGAAGACAAAAGACGATTTCACGTCTCTGATTCCGGAGTCGTCGTCGTGACCCGGGAGGACTTTGGCAACCACGAGGGGTCATCGTGAAGGGGCGCATTCTTCTTCTCTGGCACATGCACCAGCCGGCATACTGGGATCCGGTCATGAAGAACATCGGACTCCCCTGGGTGAGGCTCCACGGTGTCAGGGGATATAACGACCTGCCCTTCATGGCCCGCCTTTTCCCCCATATCCGCCAGACAATCAATCTGGTTCCGTCCCTTCTCGACCAGATCGAACACGTTGCAGGCGGAGGAGTTCAGGATGCCTACCAGATCCTCACCATGAAACCGCCGGAGGACCTGACTCCCCCCGACCGGGACTACCTGCTCAGAAATTTCTTTTCCTGTCCGTTTGACTCGATGATCCGCCCGAACCACCAGTATGTGAATATCTGGCAGAAGGTCCAGTCGGCGATTTCCGGGAAACCGCCGGAAACACAACTCCCTCCGGATGTTTTGACGAACAGGGAGATTCTGGACCTTCAGGTGCTCTTCAATCTGGTCTGGTTCGGCTATGGTGCAAGGCATGAGCATCCCGAAATCGAGGAATGGCTGAGAAAAGGGTCCGGATTTACCGAAGAGGACAAGGCGGGAGTCATGGATCTCCAGCTCAGTGTTCTCAAGAACCTGATTCCGTCTTACCGGGAGCTCGCCGAAAACGGACAGATCGAGATCTCTGCATCCCCTTACTACCACCCGATCCTTCCCCTTCTGATTTCTTCATCCATCGGAAGCCGGCCACGACCGGGAATCACCCTTCCGGAAGAGTTCTCCTGGCCAAACGATGCCAGGGAACAGGTGCTCATGGCTCTTGACCGCCATGAGAGCCTGCTGGGGATCCGTCCGAGGGGCATGTGGCCATCTGAAGGCTCTGTCTGCCCTGAGCTGATGGACATCCTTGCCTCTGCGGGACTGGACTGGACTGCGACAGATCAGGGGATTCTCGATGAAAGCATCGGCGGGTCCGGGAACATGACCCATCCGTGGCATGTCACCACAGGCCACGGAGACATCCGAATCATCTTCCGCCAACGGGCCCTGTCTGACCGGATCGGGTTCCTTTACTCGCGCTACAACGGAACCGAGGCCGCAAAAGACCTCCTCGCCGGAATCGAAGCCACCGGAGGGGGCTTGTCCGGAAGCCATCCTCCCATTATTCCCATCATCCTCGATGGTGAAAATCCATGGGAAAGCTACCCCGATGGGGGATATCTTTTCCTGCGATCCTTCTTCGAGCGCCTCGACACCCATCCCCACCTTGAAACCCAGTGCGTATGGGAAGGGATCAGGGAGCTTCCCTCCTCGCCGATCCACTCCCTGGCCTCAGGATCCTGGATCAACCATGATTTCAACATCTGGATCGGCCATCCGGAAGACAACGCCGGATGGAATTATCTCTCCCGAACCCGAAATTTTCTGGCCGGGGAGGAAGCATCTGGAAAACATTCTCCGGAAACCCTCCTTCAGGCGAAAATGGAGATGTTCGCATCGGAAGGCTCCGACTGGTTCTGGTGGTACGGTGACGACTTCCAGAGCCTTCAGGCCTACGAGTTCGATCGTCTTTTCCGGACCCACCAGCAGAATGTCTACAGGATCCTTGGAGCGGACATCCCCGTCTACCTCACGGAACCGATCCGGTCACGAGAGCACGATGTGGCGATCAATCTCCCGACCGACTTCATCTCTCCGACAATCGACGGAAGGGTCACCCATTTCTACGAATGGACCGGAGCCGGAAGTTTCGATCCGCAGAAAACACAGGGATCGATGTTTTTGTCCGGGGCCCCGATCCGGAAAATCCTCTATGGGTTCGACCAGATCAACTTTTATATCCGGGTGGAGGTCGACCCCGAGATTCTTTCGGAAGACAACGACCAGATCGCTCTCATCATCCGGATCCACAACAATGTCGAGTTTGAGTGGAAGCTTCCGCTGATGGCCGCTCCGATCGATGTCCCATCAAGAGTCGGAAAGCCAGTGCCGATGCTCTGGGCCAGCCAGAAGCTGGGAGAAGGAGCACTGAGCCTTGCCGCCGCCAAATTCGGCCCCGGAGAGCGTCTGCATCTTATTTGCGAATTATGGGACGGAGAACGGCTTCTCGACCAGTGCCCACGAGGCCGCTCCGTTCCGATCCATGTTCCCGACGACCAGTTCGATCAATCGATATGGAGGGTCTGATGTCCGGACCAAACGATTTCATCTCCCCGCACTCCGGAAAAACCCGGGATACGAGAACGACCATGGTGATGGTTCTTCATCACCACCAGCCCGCAGGAAACTTCGACCATGTATTCGAGGAGTCGCAAAGAAACTGCTACCGGCCGCTTCTTGAGCTTCTCGAAGGATTTCCGGATATCCATGTTTCCTACCACCTGACGGGCCCCCTGATTGAATGGATTGAACAGCATGATCCCGACTATATCGCCCTTCTTCACCGTCTGGTCGCGAGAAATCAGATCGAGATCGTCGGCGGAGGATTCTTCGAACCCATCCTGGCGATGCTTCCACCGGATGCCATCAAGGATCAGACCCGTCTCATGGAAGCATGGATCAAAAGGCTGTTCGGGGGGTTCGACGGAGGCTTCTGGCTGGCCGAGAGGGTCTGGGAAACAGATCTTCCCCTGAGGCTTTCCGGATGCAATCTGACACACACCACCGTCGACGACCACCATTTTCATCTTGCCGGATTCAAGGACGAGGACCTGCATGGCTACTACCGTTCATCCATCGCGGGAGAAGGTGTCGACCTTTTCCCCATCTCGGCCCATCTTCGCTACCTCATTCCCTTTCAGAGCGTCGAGGGGGCCCTCACATTCCTCAACAGGGCGGGGGAGGGAAAGGTCCTGACCTATGCCGACGACGCGGAGAAATTCGGCGTCTGGCCTGAAACCTTCAACTGGGTCTGGACGGAAGGCTATCTCCGGCGGCTTTTTGAAGCCTTTACAAGGGAATCTTCCTGGTTGCGCATTGCAAGCATGAAAGAGATCCGCAGTGAACGGAGCGCAACAGGAATCGCCATGCTCCCCAATGCCTCCTATCCGGAAATGATGGAATGGGCCATGTCCCCCGGAAGCTCCACCGCCCTTCACAACCTTCTCGAGACTCTTTCCGGATATGGTCTGAGAGACGCCGCCATGCCCTTTGTGCGCGGAGGAATTTTCGAGCAGTTTATGACAAAGTATCCAGATTCAAGAAGACTTTACAACAGGATGCTCATCGCCTCCCGGCTGTTTTCGGAGCGTGTTCCGAAAACAGCTCCCGACCGTGATGAAATCGGACACCATCTCTGGGTTTCCCAGGGAAATGACGTATACTGGCATGGACTCTTCGGAGGTCTCTACCTGTCCAATCTTCGCCACAAGGCGTTCGACGGAATCATCGGGATGGAAAACCTTCTTGAGAAAAAGGGTCTTCTCAGCCCGGGAGAATCTCTCCTCGGAGATTTCGACCAGGATGGAAGCCCTGACCGGGTTTACTATCAAAAGGGGTATGTTGCATGGCTTTCCATCTCCGGAGGCGGATGTCTCCAGGAAATAGACGACCGGCAACACTGCTTTCACCTGACAAACACCCTGACAAGACAGCTTGAGTCCTATCATTTGAAAAGCTCTTCCGGACTGAATGACCATCCCACAGACGGAGGATCTCCGGCCATTCTCTCCATTCATGACCGCTTGCCTCCGCCACCCGCCGAAGGAGAAATCGCCTTTGATCCCAGGCCCAGACGACCATTTTCCGAGTTCTTGTGTCACAAGGATGCCGGCCTTGACTCCCTTTCTGGCCAATCGGGAAAGGATCCCATGGTCCGTGATCTCGGAAAAGCGGTCTGGACGCTTGGGGAATGGGACAGCTCCAAAGCCTTCTTCGTCACGTCAGAACAAGAGGGAGAGTCTCCATGGAGACTGGCCAAGAACTATCTTTTTGATCCCATGGAGTTTACCGTCGGCTATCGCCTGACCGGGGGTTCGCTCCCAAAAGACCATCTTCTCGCAATCGAGTTTCCGGTGACACTTCTCGTCGGCTCAGGCGAAGGAAGGGATCTCTGGATCATGCCGGAAACAGGTCCCTCCCCCACCTCTCCGACCACGTTCGGAGAGTGGGGAGATCAACAGGCATCGGGGTTCCGGGGCAAGGACAACTGGTCCAGGGCCACCTTTTCCGTTTCCTTTTCAGCACCGGTCCGTCTTGTCCGGTTTCCCCTCGAAACCGTCTCTCTCTCGGAAAAGGGGCTTGAACGAGTCTACCAGGGAACACTCTTTCTCATGATGGTCTCTCCGGAGCTTTTGGAATCAGGAGAGGGATTTCGCATTTCTGTTTCATTTGAAAACGGGGAGTAGTTTCAGAAAACACCACGACAACCGGAAGTCCTGCCGGTTTATGGCAGCAAACGAAAACGCTTGATCAGGGGGATACGATACAATGCCCGAGCTCAGAAAAGATCCGATCATCGGACGGTGGGTCATCATCGCGACATCAAGGGGACTGAGGCCAAAGGACTACCAGGCAGAAAAGGTCCGATACCTCTATCAGTCCTGTCCCCTCTGTCCCGGACAGGAAGAAAAGACGCCACCGGAGGTCCTGGCTTACCGTCAGTCCGGATCTCTTCCGAATACGCCAGGATGGACACTTCGCGTCGTCCCCAACAAGTTTCCGGCACTTGAAGTCGAGGGAACGCTTGATCGCGAAGGGGTGGGGATTTATGACCGGATGAACGGGATAGGCGCCCACGAAGTGGTCATTGAGACCCCGGAGCACAAGAAGACCCTTTCGAGATTCACGGACAAAGAGTTCGAGAATCTCCTCTGGGCCTATCGGGACAGGATCCTCGATCTCAGGAAAGACACCCGTTTCCGCTATATCATGATTTTCAAGAACTACGGGGAAGCTGCGGGTGCTTCACTGGAACACAGCCACAGCCAGCTCATCGCCCTTCCCATTATCCCCACGGTCGTTGTGGAAGAGCTTGTCGGAGCCAAGTCCCATTACGAGGAAAAAGAGCGATGCATCTTCTGCGACATCATCCGGCAGGAACTGTCCGATGGAAGCAGGATCGTCCAGGAGAATCAGGAGTTTCTCGCGATTACGCCCTTCGCCCCGAAATTTCCCTTTGAAGTCTGGATCCTGCCGAAGAAACACGCGTCATCCTTCGACCAGGGGCAGAAAAGCCAGTATGAAGCCCTGGCCAGGATTTTCCTCGATGTTCTCAGACGGCTCAACGTCGCCCTGAAGGATCCTCCCTACAACTTCATTCTCCACACCTCTCCCCTTCAGGAGCGTGCGGAAGAGTATTACCACTGGCATTTTGAAATCATGCCGACGCTGACCAGAGTGGCGGGATTTGAATGGGGGACAGGCTTCTACATCAATCCCACCCCTCCCGAGGATGCCGCCCGGTTTTTGAGGGAAATCGACCTGACCGTTGAATCGGAGGAGATTCCCTGAAAAAAGACCGGGCAAACCCGGAAAACCAGAAAATGGCTTGAAAGACACAACAAACAACAACAGGTCAAAAACATTTTTTAAGGAGGTTCGTTCATGTCCACCGGGGAATCCCTTGCCGCCTGGCAGAAATCCCTTTTATCCGTCTGCGTTTTTAACGGGAATAGCCCCAGATTCACCGATCTTCCAAAATTCCGGAAGGAATCTCTTCCCGGTGTGGTTTCCGACCTTTTGTTCCATGCCGACCCCGGCGTGAGAAGCGCAGCATTCGACCTGATCAGGGAGGCTCTTCTGGCCCAGGGAGGCTATTCCGCTTCGATTGAACCCCTTTACAGAGCCTGCGCCAGGGGTGAGGAATCCGGCTTTACCGTTCCCGCCATCAATATTCGGGGACTGACCTTTGAAACGGCAAAGGCGGTATTCCGGGCCATCAAGAGAATCAAGGGCGGACCGGTCATCTTCGAGCTTGCCAAAAGCGAGATCGGGTACTCCTACCAGCGCCCGCGGGAATACGCGGGGCTGATCATGGCCGCAGCCGTTTCTGAAGAGATTTCGGGCCCCGTTTTTATCCAGGGAGATCACTATCAGGCCAATGCCAAAAAGTTCAAGACCGACCCGCAGGCCGAAATCGCCGAGCTCAGGGGGTTGATCATGGAATCCCTTGAGGCCGGATATGGAAATATCGACCTCGATGCATCGACGCTCGTAACGCTTGAACCAGAGTCCCTGATCGAACAGCAAAGAGAAAACGGGCGGGTGACCGCCCTTCTGGCGGATGTAATCAGAAGAACGCCCCATCCAAAAATTGGAGGGATTGACCTTCCTGTCTCGATCGGCGGGGAAATTGGAGAGGTCGGGAAAGAAAACTCAAGTCCCGAGGAGCTTGCCGCCTTCATGACGGTTTTTGAGGAAGAGCGCCGGAGGCTGGGAACCCCCGGACCTGGAATCTCAAAAATCAGCGTCCAGACCGGAACCTCCCACGGAGGAGTCCCGAATGCCGATGGATCAATCGCCGAGGTGGCGCTCGATTTCGGAACGCTGGAAACGCTCTCGAAGCTTGCCCGGAAGGATTACCAGATGGGTGGAGCCGTCCAGCACGGGGCATCGACTCTTCCGGAATCGCTTTTCGACCGTTTTCCCAAGGTCGGAACACTTGAGATCCACCTTGCAACCGGATTTCAGAACCTGATTCTCGACCATCCCCTGTTTCCCAGGGATCTCACCTGCAAGATGCAGGATTATCTGAAAGAGCATTTCAAGTCAGAGTGGAAGTCCGGGGAAACCGAAGCCCAGTTTCTGTACAAAAACAGGAAGAGAGTCTTCGGTCCTTTCAAGAAGGAGCTCTCAAGCCTGCCACCGTCCATCATCTCCGGAATCATGAAAGACCTTGAAGAGCGTTTCGTCGTCATCTTTGAAAAGCTCGGACTTCAGGGAACCGCCCCGCTCCTCACCCGCCACTTTCCGTCCGAAGGGAATTCGACATGACAAAACTCCTGCTGGTCCTTCACGCCCATCTGCCCTACGTCCGTCATCCGGAACACCCTGTATTTCTTGAAGAGAACTGGTTTTTCGAGGGGATGATCGAAACCTATCTTCCCCTTCTCTTGATGATGGACCGGCTCACCGGGGAAAACATCCCGTGGGGCATGACCATGACGCTCTCCCCGCCTCTCCTGTCGATGATGGAAGACGATCTTTTGACCGAACGCTTCGGTGCAAGGCTCAGCCTTTTGACCGAGCTTGCGGACAGGGAGGCGGACAGGACCAGAGGAGGAGAATACGCAGGGGTTGCCGCTTTTTACCAGGATCGATTCCATACATTGAATCGTTTCTGGAAGGAAAATCTCGGCGGACAGGTCCTTTCCGGCTTCAGGCGGCATATTCAAACAGGACGGCTCGAAGCCATCACCTGTTGCGCAACCCATGGATTTCTGCCGCTCCTGTCGACAACCCCGGAGTCTGTCAAAGCCCAGATCAAGGTCGGCGTTTCAACCCATGAACGCATCCTCGGGACCAGGCCCGGAGGGATCTGGCTTGCCGAGTGCGGCTACTTTACCGGTGTCGACAAGATTCTTGCTGAAGAAGGCATCAACTTCTTCCTCATGGATACACATGGTCTGCTGTATGCCAACCCATATCCGCAGGGTGAAGTGTATGCTCCTATCCAGACACCGTCTGGCGTCTTTGCCTTCGGGCGCGACCCTGAATCATCCCACCTCGTGTGGAGTGCTGACCAGGGCTATCCGGGAGATCCTCTGTACCGGGACTTCTATCGGGATATCGGATACGACCTTCCCTATGATCTGATCTCACCCTATCTGCATACCGACGGACCGCGTGGCATGACAGGATTCAAATACCATCGGATCACCGGAAAAACTGACCAGAAAGAAATTTACAATCCAGGTCTTGCAAAAGAGAAGGCCAGAGAACATGCCAGGGATTTCATGCGCAGAAAGAGAGAGCAATCGCAAAAACTTTCCGCCCTGGCAAACTGGTCTCCCACCGTGGTCTGCCCTTTTGATGCCGAACTTTTCGGACATTGGTGGTTCGAGGGTGTGGATTTTATCGAGGGACTCTTCCGTGAGGCATCAGGCACGGTCGAGATGACCACGCCGACCAACCTTCTTTCTGGAGACTTCTGGGCATCAGATGCCAGTCCTGAGCCATCTTCCTGGGGTGTCAACGGCTACAACGAGGTCTGGATCAACCAGACAAACGACTGGATCTGGCCGTTTCTGTCGGAGGCATCAAGGGAAATGACACAGGCAGTCCGGCTCTGGGGGAAAGATCCCGCCTGCAGGGATGTGCTTGCACAAATGGGACGAGAGCTTTTACTGGCGCAAAGCTCCGACTGGCCGTTTCTCCTGACGACAGGGACGGCGGTGGAATACGCGCAGTACAGGGTTTCCGAACATCTTTTCCGGTTCAGGACCCTTCGTTCGATGCTGGAAAACACAAGCATCGACAGGACAATCCTTGAGGAATATCAAGGGAAAAGCCCGTTGTTTCCGGATCTCAACCCCTGGGTGTTTACGTAGAGCGATCATCCCGGACAGACAGATCGCCCTCCTGCCGGAGGAATCTGCCTACGGGTTCGGGATCGGCCATGTTCCGAACTCGGAGATAGGCTTGTGATAGTGAGGGTGGTAAATGATTTTCACAAAAGAAGTCATTTTAAACTCTTTCGAAGAAATCGGACAGATAGCGAAGGACCGTGGCATTATTCTCCAGAAGCACGGCAGTAGAGAGGGAAGATTCGGGATGCTGTAGCCGAAAGGCGAGAGCCCGAAAGACCTTCATCAATCACGGACAGAATCCCTTAAATTGATTCATGGGGAGATTCAGCAAACCTTCCTGACAATGCGATAACCAGAGAAGCCTTGCCCCCCCTCTCGCTTCATAGCGGGGATCTTCCAGGAGGACTCATGGCGGCGTATGCGCCATGAGTCCTCAAAGGAAACATTTCACCCGTCAGATGAAAGTCGTGGGAGTCGGTTCCTTTTGGGCTGGACTCGTCAAATTCGAATTCAGTCCCGTCCGTAAGCTCATGGCCAGTCTATTCCAATTGAAGAAGGAGGTCCAGATGACGATCCTCAAACTCAAAGCATGGACCTACGACGATTATCTGGCTCTCCCCGAAGGGGATCCCTTGCGTTACGAAGTGATCGACGGGGAAGTGTACATGCCCCCTGCGTCCAACATCAGACACCAAAGAGTTATCAGCAACCTCCATTTTCACTTCAGAACATTTCTCAACGGTCAACCCATCGGGGAAGCCTTCCTTTCCCCTATCGATGTGATCCTCTCCCTCAACCCCCTCCAGTATGTCGAACCAGACCTGGTGTTTGTCTCAAAAGAGCGCTCCTCCATCGTCACAGAACGGAACATCCAGGGATCCCCGGATATCGTCGTGGAAATACTCTCCGAAGGAACGGAAAAGCGGGATCGACGGGAGAAGTTTTCCCTCTACGAACGCTTTGGTGTTCCCAAGTACTGGATTGTGGATCCGGAGAAGGAAGCCATCCAGATCTTCCAGATAAGCGATGGACGCTATCATGCGCCTTTGGAGTTTGGCAAAAAGGATGTATTGGTATCCTCACTTCTCCCTGGCCTGTCGATCCCCCTGTCCGAGGTTTTTTGACCACCGTCTCAAAGTGCGTATTCCTGCCATCTAAAACTGCCATGATTGCCACCTCTGTCTGCCCCCTGATCCCCACCCACGTTGTGGATCAGATCATTGCCACAGACACAGAAGATGGATACTCACTCTTGACATACCATCGAGCACACCCTTGTGTATCAACAATGAATCAACATTGGAGGCTATTATGCGTGTGATTGTAAAAAAATGGGGAAACAGTGCTTCCGTCCGGATCCCGTCAGGGATCATGGAAGCGGCTCACATTTGCCTGAATGATGCGGTTGATGTCCGGGTCGAAGATGGCCGGATCGTCATCGAGCCGATACGATCATCTGGGTATCAGCTTGCCGATTTGCTGGACAGGATAACCCCCCAGAACCTCCATGACGAGGTCCCTTTTGGAGAACCTGTCGGCAAAGAGATTTTGTAGTGTCAAACGGTTATGTACCGGAAGCCGGAGATATTGTCTGGCTAAACTTCGACCCGAAGGCCGGCCACGAACAAGCGGGCCGAAAGCCAGCGCTGGTCATCAGCCCATCTGTCTACAACCAGAAGACGGGACTATTGGTTTGTTGCCCGATGACATCCCGGATCAAG
>JAKAYF010000038.1 GCA_021816465.1 Nitrospirota bacterium | reverse complement strand
CCAAGACCTGGGCCTCGCTTTCGCATGACCCCTCGCTGAAGGGGGATCCGCGGGGGTATGTCTTTCCCGTTACCGATGTCAGGGCTTTTACGGGAGCCGGTTTTGTCACTGTTTATGCGGGGGATGTCCAGACGATGCCCGGCTTGCCCTCAATCCCTTCTTTCCGCAAGATTGATCTCTCTCCGGATGGAATAACCAGAGGGATAACATGATGTTTTTTGTTCGGAGACTCTGCTTTTTTATCCTGCTCTCCGCTTTTCTTTTTCCGGAGATTTCCCACTCCCAGACCCTGCCGGAAAAAGGCGTTGGTGCCTCTTCCCCTGCTGCAGTCATGGACGCTCCGCTGGTCAGGACCCGGGATGTCGTCAGAGTCCTTTCCTCCTATTTTCCGGAAGTTTACGGGAACATCACCTCGGTTGACGGCACGACCGTTTCCATCAACAAGGGATCCGCCGCCGGAATCACTGAGGGGATGGTGTTGTCCGTTGTGAGAAAAGGAACGCCCTTCCGGGATCCTTATACAGATGAAGTCATCGGATACAGGGAAGAGAAGCTTGGACGTCTTTCGGTGGAATCCGTTTCGGAGCAGTCGAGTACCGGATTCTTTGCACGGGAGCCATCAAGGGACGCCCCTGTTGTCGGCGATCGCGTGCGCCTTTCCGGGGCTCCGATCCCCCTGGCGGTAATTCCCCAGTCAAATTACGCCGATATCAGGGTGATGGCCCATCTTGAGGAGAGACTGGACCATTCGGAGCGATTTAGCGTCATTGACCCTTTCAAGGTCGAGGCAACGCTCGGAAGCCTGGGCCGGGTTTCCCGGGAGGACCCCCTGGTCCTGAAAAGGCTGTCGGTCATTCTCGGTGTCGACTATCTCTTTCTGGTTGATACAACCATTGTCGGACAACGGGCCCTGATGACGATCTCTGTTGTTTCGGGCGCGACCGGAAAGCCGATCGCCCATATTTCCGCGATGATGAAAGGCATATCTCCCCTGATGGCCGAGGTCGGAAAAGGAGAGCATCGTGCAGGGGGATTTATCACGACGAGTCTGCCGCCGCTGTCCAAGCCATCATCGGTTCTCTCTGTTTCCTTTATCCCCAAGTTTATCGTTCCGATCGGAAAAAGCGTCAGCGGGCGCCCCCTCTTTGCCTTTTCCGACGGGAAGAAGGTTCTTCTCGGAGAGTTTTCTCCCGACGGGTTCAGGGTGCGGTATTCCGAGGGAAATCCGGGAGTGATCCGGAACCTGCATATTTTCCTCTCTGCAGGACACCTGATGGACGACCACCCTGCTTCGGACAAGGATCCTTCCGGATGGAAAAGCCATTACCAGATTGTTGTGAGCAGTATTGTTGAAGGAACCCCCGACTCCTATGTACTTGATGTTTCGGGCGGGAGGCTCAGAAGAATCTGGAAGCATGTCCGCCTCTACCTGAGGGTTGTCCACCTTCCCGACGGCCATGATCATCTTCTGGCTCAGAAGATGGGTGTAAACAGACCGTTTTTGGGGAAAATATTCGAGATGGACTGGGTTCGGGATCATTTCGAGAAGGGACAGACTCTCGACTGGCCGCCGAGGGTCAGACTTTTCGGATCCCTTCCGGTTACCATTTCGGGGAAGACACGTTTCCTGCAGCTTTCAAAGGACAACCATCTGACCTATCTTGGTGCCAACGGAGATCTTCGCTTCAAGAGTCCCTTTTTTCTGGGTGGCTATGACGATCATTATGTGTTCGGTCGTCCTCACGCGCTTCTCCCTGTCCGGACGCGAATGGTTCACCTGAAGGGACGGATTCTGACCATTGCCTCATCGAAGGGAGGCAGCCGTCCGATCGTGATCGTCTACAAAAACGTTCCCGTTTCCTCTCCTGTGGCGAAATTTCAGGGATATCAATACGGACAGGTCTATTTTTACCGGTGGACCGGCGTCAGCTGGATGCTTCTGGGGCGTCTGACCCGGGTCAGGGACTTTATTACCGATATCGCGATAGGAACAGACCCCTCCACCCTGAAGCCAAGGCTTCTTGTGGCAACGGAGCCTGTCTTCAATTTCATGAATATCCAGAACTTATATGAGAATGAAGGAAAAATAGAGATCTATCCGCTTCCGGGGAAGGTCCTTAAAGCTCTCGGACAGGGTGGCGTACCACCTTCGCTCATGAATCGACCGGCATCGGGGTCCCGACCATGAAGCATTCGGTCAACACCGAATCGCCCCATAGCGAAAAAGTCGATCTTTCCTGGCTGACGAACCCTCCCCGCCATGTGGCGGTCATTATGGACGGAAACGGCAGATGGGCGACCAAGCGCCATCTGCCGAGGGTCATGGGACACCGAGCGGGGGCCGAGAGCGTCAGAAGAGTTGTCACCGCATCGCGGCAGTGGAATATCCCGTATTTGACCCTCTATGCATTTTCGTGGGAAAATTGGACAAGACCGCGTCTGGAGGTCAATGCGCTGATGGCTCTTCTCGAGGAGTTTATCGATCAGGAAATCCAGACGATGCTCAATAATTCCATCCGCTTCTTTGTTGTGGGCGCGCGGGAGCGTTTGCCGGAATCGGTTCTCAGGAAGATACGGATGGCGGAGGAGCGGACCGCGGACTGTAATCACATGGTTTTGACGCTCGCATTGTCCTATTCAGGGAGAGAAGAGATCGTAAAGGCGGCGGCCACATTTGCAAGGGATGTCCAGAAGGGGATCATCACCCCCGAAGAGCTTTCGGCAGAACGTTTTTCCGGGTACCTCGATTCACGGGACCTTCCTCCTCCGGATCTTTTGATCCGGACCAGCGGTGAGGTGCGGATCAGCAATTTTCTCTTGTGGCAGATTGCTTATACCGAACTTCATTTTACGCGGACGCTGTGGCCGGACTTTTCGGAGGACGATTACCGTCGGGCATTGATGGACTATCAGGAAAGGGTTCGACGTTTCGGCAGAACCGGGGCGACCCCTGACGAAGGCACCATTTGAAGAACCTTTTTCAGCGGGTTGCCGTCGCACTGGTTCTTGTTCCGTTGCTGGTTCTTCTTCTCCTGAAGGGGACCCAGTGGGCGGTGCTCCTCCTGATCCTCTTCGTCATGCTCCTGGCCTATTCCGAATTTTTGTCCATGATGCGCCCGAAGGGAAGTTCTCCGGTCCTTTCGTGGGTGGCCCGTATTTCCGGGATCTTCCTGATTCTTGACTTTTATCTGACCACACAGGGCTCATCTTCCGTGATTTCTCCCGGAGATCTTCTGGCCCTTTTGTTTTTGGCGATCCTGATGATTTCCATCTCCGGACGCTCCCGTCGGGAAGGAGAACTGCTCCCGGATGTTCCGGCGATGCTTCCCGTTCTGGCCGGCCTTGTCTACATCCCCTATCTTCTGGGGTATGTCGTTCTTCTGAGGTCTCTTCCTGGAGGAGGAAAGCTCGTTCTGTTCATTCTGGGTTTTACCTGGGCGGTCGATATATTGGCCTATGCGGTCGGGAAAACCTTGGGGAAGGTAAAGCTTGCACCGGCACTCTCTCCTTCGAAAACAAAGGAAGGAGCTGTGGGCGGTCTTGCCGGAGGGGTGGTCTGGACTCTTCTTTTTCACAAGTTGCTGCTTCCGGGGGTTCCTCTGGGGGATCTTTTGGCTATCTCCCTCCTTATGGGCGGTGTGGGGCAGGTGGGGGACCTTTGCGAATCGGCGTTCAAGCGGTATGCCGGGGTGAAGGATTCTGGCGCTCTGCTTCCGGGGCACGGCGGTTTCCTTGACAAGATTGACAGTCTCCTCTTTAATGCACCGGTTTTTTATCTTTTTCTGGTGTATTGGGAGGGTTTTTCGTTAAAGATCTGGACATGATTTCCCTTGATATGGGATTGAATATATGGATTTGACATGAGGATTGGATGATGAAAAGAACAAGCCTGTCTGTTCTGGGTTCAACCGGCTCAATCGGACGTTCGGCTCTTGATATCGTATTGAAGCATCCTGACCGTTTTCAGGTCCTTGCGATGGCAGCAGGAAAAAATCTGGATGTCATCATTGAGCAGGCGCGTCTGTTCAAACCCGAGATCCTGTCTGTCTCGGAAGAGGTTTACTCCGACTGCAAGGAGGCGCTTTCGGGATCGGGGATCCGGATCCTCTCCGGTGAGGAAGGAGCGGTTGCTGTTGCGGCCTGTCCGGGGGCGGAGGTTCTTCTGTCAGCGATCGTGGGCGATGCCGGACTCCCTCCCACCTGGGAAGGGATCCTTCCGGGAAGGACGATTGCCTTGGCAAACAAGGAAACGCTTGTTGCCGGGGGAGCGGCGGTCATGAACCGTATTCGGGAAAAAGGGGCCAGACTCGTTCCTGTCGACTCCGAACACAGCGCGATCTATCAGGCGATGAAAGGCCATGACTGGAAAAGTGTCAGGAAAGTCATCCTGACGGCTTCCGGCGGACCGATGTTCGGGCGAACCAGGGATGAGATGACCCATGTTTCCGTTGAGGAGGCCCTGAACCATCCGACATGGAGGATGGGGCCCAAAATTACGATCGATTCGGCAACGCTGATGAACAAGGGGCTCGAGGTGATTGAAGCCCGGTGGCTCTTTGAGCTGCCTCCGGAGAAGATCGAGGTTGTTGTTCACCGCCAGAGTATTATTCATTCCCTTGTCGAGCTGGTCGACGGATCGGTTCTCGCCCAGATGGGTGTTCCGGACATGAGGGGGCCGATCAGCTATGCGATCTCCGGAGACGAGCGCCTTGAGCTCGACGTCAAGAGCCTGGATCTTGTTCTTCTTGGACAGATGACCTTTCATCATCCCGATCATGAGGCTTTTCCATCGATCCGACATGCATTCAGGGCCCTTGAGCGCGGTGGCCAGTCCAGTCTGTGGCTGAATGCAGCCAACGAGGTTGCTGTTGCCCATTTTCTGGAGGGAAAGATTCCGTTCAGCCTGATTGCCAGAATACAGGGGGAGGTCCTCGAGATGGCTCCTGTCTCGGAGGCCCGGACACTTGAGGAAATTCGAAAATCGGGAAAGATTGCCCGTCATAAAGCCCAGGAGCTTGCTGAGAGATATGCCGCAACGGAAGAGATCCCGGGCGGTCCCAATCATAATGGCGTTATGGCGGCACCTGTTCCGGGTGGCGTCAGGAGGAACTAAATGGAAGCACTCCTGTCTTTTATCCTGGTTGTGGGTGTCCTGATCGTTATCCACGAGTCCGGGCATTTTCTTGTTGCCAAGCGTTTTGGAGTCAAAATTGAAAAATTCTCCATCGGGTTTGGTCCGAAAATTTTTTCGAAAACGGTAGGGGAGACGGAGTACAGGCTCGCGTGGATTCCGCTCGGTGGTTACGTAAAAATGCTCGGGGAGACAGACCCCGAATCGGTGAGTCCGGAAGACCAGGCCCGCTCATTTGGAGCTCTGCCGGTGTGGAAAAGAATTGCTATTGCCGCAGCCGGCCCCGTGGCCAATTTCATCCTTGCCTTCTTTCTCTTTACGGTGGTTTTCTGGGCGGGGATTCCTGCCCTTTTGCCGGTCGTGGGGAAGGTCATGGCCGGGTCTCCTGCATCCAGGGTCGGCCTTCTTCCCGGAGACCGGATCATGGCGGTGGACGGCCATCCTCTTGCCACATGGGATGATCTGAGGGGGCTTGTTGAAAATCGCATAGGGAAGCCCATCACGCTTCTTGTCGCCCGAAACGGGAAAGATCTCTCGATCTCTCTTTCCCCCGAAAGCATGATGGGACAGAATATATACGGACAGCGTGTTCCCCAGGGAAAAATAGGCGTGGCGCCGAAAGGGGATACGACAACGCTCCGCTATGGCCTGTTCGATGGTCTCGGGCGCGGGTTCCTGAAGACGGTTCATGTCACGAAAATAACGGTTATTTCCCTCGGAAAAATTGTGACAGGAGAAATTTCCTCGAAGAACCTTGGCGGCCCGATCCTGATCGCCCAGATGTCTGCAAAGGCGGCCCAGTCCGGCCTTGTCAACCTATTGGTTTTCATGGGGTTCATCAGCGTGACGCTTGGTGTGATGAACCTTGTTCCCGTCCCCGTTCTTGATGGGGGACACATCCTGTTCCTGACGGCGGAGGGACTCCTTCGCAGGCCCCTGTCGGTCAGGGTTCGGGAGATATCCATGCAGGTCGGGTTTGTTCTTTTGCTTTCGATTATGGTGTTTGCCTTCTATAATGACCTGATGCGTGTTTTTGGTTCCCACTGATACAAACCGGATGCCGGTTTAATGTTTGAAACTTTATTGGAAGAAGGACGAAAAATATGAAAATCAATCGCAAGAAAACCCGCAGGATCAATGTCGGTTCTGTTCCGATCGGAGATGGGGCTCCGGTGGCAATCCAGTCGATGACGACGACCGATACCCGCGATATCGAGGCTACTGTGGCGCAAATCGAATCCCTTGCGACCGTGGGGTGCGAAATTATCCGTCTTGCTGTTGTTGACATGGAAGCTGCGGAGGCTGTTGGGAAGATCCGGCTCCGCTCCCCGATTCCGATTGTGGCAGATATCCATTTCGACTATCACCTTGCTCTCAAGGTTCTTGACGGGGCGATTGACGCTGTTCGTATCAATCCCGGAAACATCGGGAATCAGAACAAGGTCCGGGCTATTGTCGACCGCTGTCGCGACCGGGGAATCCCCATCCGGATTGGTGTGAATGCCGGAAGTCTTGAAAATGACCTTCTCGAGCGCTATGGCCACCCGACGCCGGAGGCCATGGTTGAGTCGGCCCTTGGGCATGTTCACCTGCTGGAGAAGGAAAACTTTCATGACATCAAGATTTCCCTGAAGGCATCAAATGTTCCTGATACAATCGATGCCTATACGCTGATGTCCGAGCGCTGCGACTATCCTCTTCATATTGGGGTTTCCGAGGCTGGGCCATTATTGTCCGGGACGGTCAAGTCCTCTGTCGGTCTGGGATACCTTCTTGCAAACGGGATCGGGGATACCATCCGGGTTTCTCTTGCCGCTGATCCTGCCGAGGAGGTCAAGGTCGCCTGGGGCATTCTCAAGTCACTGGGGCTTCGATCGAGAGGAGTCAACATCATCGCCTGTCCGACATGTGGCAGACTTGAGATCGACGTTGTCGGCATCGCCCAGCGCGTTGAGGAGCGGCTGGCTCATATTTCGGAAACGATGGATGTTTCCATCCTGGGTTGTGTTGTCAACGGAATCGGTGAAGGCAAGGAAGCCGATCTCGGAATCGCCGGCGGGCAGGGTGTCGGCATCTACTTCGAAAATGGAGAGGTCGTCAAGAAGATCAAGGACGTGGAGATCGAAGAGTTTATCATTGCCAAGGTCGAAGAAAGAGTGGAGAAGATGCGAAGGGAAGGAATTGATCCAAGAGCAAATCCTCTGAAAAACGGTTTGCCCATGCATCCCGCAATGGGAGGGGCCCGTTGAGGTCCCTTTCCGATCCTTTCCTGACGTTGCATGAAGAGCCGTCCGATGCGGAAGTGGCGAGCCACCGGCTCATGCTGCGTGCAGGCTTTATCCACAAGGTTGCGGGGGGGATTTATACCTATCTTCCGTCCGCTGTCCGGGTTTTGAGAAAGATAGAAGCGATTGTCAGGAAGGAAATGAATCGGGCCGGAGGCCTTGAGATCCTGATGCCGTCTCTTCAGCCGGCCGATCTGTGGGAGTCTACCGGCCGATGGGAGAAGTATGGAAAAGAGCTCTTCAGGCTTTCGGATCGCCACGAGAGGGCTTTTGCCCTCGGTCCGACGCACGAGGAGGTTGTCACCAGCCTGATGGCCGGTCTTGTGGGATCTTACCGTCAATTGCCGGTCTTGGTCTATCAGATCCAGACAAAATACAGAGACGAGATCCGTCCCCGCTTCGGTCTCCTGCGCGGCCGTGAGTTTATCATGAAGGATGCCTATTCCTTTTCCACAAGCGAAGAGGATGCCAAGGCCATCTACCATAAGATGCAGGAGGCCTACAGGGCAATCTTCCGGAAACTCGGGCTGAGGGCCCGTATGGTCGATGCCGATTCCGGGCTGATCGGAGGCAATCTCTCCCATGAGTTCATGATCATGGCTCCTTCCGGAGAGGATACGGTTGTTTCCTGCCAGTCATGCGAATGGGCGGCCAACATTGAAAAAGCCGAGGGAATGGATGCCTGTCCGCTCTGCCAGGGGAGCCTTTCCCGGGAAACGGCCATCGAGGTTGGACACGTATTCTATCTGGGGCAGAAATACAGTCTTCCCATGAACGGACTTTTTTCGGACCAGGATGGTCAGGAAAAACCTTTTGTCATGGGGTGCTATGGAATCGGGGTATCTCGCCTCATGGCCTGCGCGATAGAACAGTCTCATGATGACCGGGGCATGATCTGGCCGGTTTCAATGGCGCCTTTCCAGATTTCGGTGCTTCCCCTGGGACCGGCAGCTTCGGAAAGCCCTTTTGTGAAGGATCTGGTAGAGGCACTCATGTTTCGTTTTCCTGACGAGGTTTATATTGATGATCGAGATCTTCGTGCGGGGGTCAAGTTTGGGGATGCGGACCTGAAGGGCTTTCCGCTCCAGGTCATCTGCGGAGAGAAAAACCTGGCATCCGGAAATGTAGAGATCAAGGTGCGAAAAACAGGTGCGAGGGAAGTGCTTCCTGTAAAGGCCGTTCCCGAAAGAATTTCCGCGATACTGGAAAGCCTTGGCGCATAGAGTCGGTTCCCATTGAGGCCAATGGAGCGGACGCTCGATATTGAACTCTTCAGAATAGAAGGCTTGACACATGTCTGATCGGCCGATAGAATCCGATGTTCCTCTTTTTCGGGCTCATCTTGACCAGATCCCGGATGAGCGCAAAGGCGGGGAGCTGACGCTTTCTGGCGAGATCCACGCATCGTCTCTCTGGGGTGAGGAATTTTCAGACTCCGAAGTTTTTTGTTCCGCGGGTCTTTTTCGGCAGGGAACGGATGTCCATGTCAGGGCGACCATCCGTTACAGGGTCAATGTTGAATGTGTCCGTTGCCTTGCAATCTTTCCCGTGACGGGGGAGTTTGTCGAACGGAGCCTTTTTATCCATCGGAAGAAAGGCGGTCCGACCTACCCGGAAAACGAACAATATGAAAATGACGGGTGGATCGATCTCCTTCCATGGATCCGGGAGCTGGTTCTGGTCAGCCTTCCCGAGTATCCGTTATGTGACGAAGGGTGTCTCGGACTTTGCGAGCTCTGCCGGAAAAGCAAAAATGACGGGAGCTGTCTCTGCCCTGCATAGGGTGTGCCCTTTACTTAAAAAAGGCACATGGGCATTCAGGCTGCCTGGAATAACGGACCGATCTGCCAGAATTCTGGTTGATTTTACCGGCGGTAACGTTTCCCGCCAGACGGAAAAAAGGATTCCCTTTTTTCTTTTCGCAAGTTTGATGAATGTATTGATGACAAGGAGTTTTCAGCGATGGCACATCCAAAAACCAAAATCTCGAGAACACGCAGGGACAAGAGAAGAACACATAAAAAACTGACAGTCGGAGCTCATGTCCTGTGCCCTTCCTGTGGCATGACAAAACGTCCGCACTATGTCTGTCTCGCCTGCGGGACCTACAAGAACCGGGCTGTTATCCGGGTCAAGAACGGCTAAATCATCTCCTTGATGAAGATTGCCATTGATGCGATGGGAGGGGATCTTGGCCCTCCGCCCCTTGTTTCGGGAGCCGCAATGGCCTACCGGAGCCTGGGGGTTTTGCCGGTTTTGGTCGGCAATCGTCCGGATCTTGAGAAGACTATAGCCAATCTGGGATTGAAAGATATTCCCTTTACCATTGTCGACGCCCCTGATACGATCCTGATGTCTGATGGAGCCACCGATGTCCGGAGGAGGAAGGAATCCTCCATCTGGGTGGCGACATCCCTTTTGAAGGAGGCCTCCGTCGATGCAGTCATCTCTGCGGGCCACTCCGGGGCATCGATGGCAACGGCCCTTTTTGTTTTGGGCCGGATCAAGGGTATCGATCGTCCTGCCATTGCGACGATTCTTCCTCACCGCAAGGGAGCCTTTGTTCTCCTTGATGCCGGCGCGAATGTTGATTGCAAGCCTCATCACCTTCTCCAGTTTGCAAGAATGGGACATGAGTACGCCCGGATGGCTCTGAATATCGACGTCCCGAGAGTTGCCCTTTTGTCAAACGGGGAAGAGGATGGAAAGGGCAATGAGCTTGTCAGGGAAACGGCTGAACTCATGAGAACGACGGGCTTTCCCTTTACCGGAAACATCGAGGGTCGGGATTTGTTCGAAGGTGGTGCCGATGTCGTTGTGACGGACGGATTTGTGGGAAATGTGGTCCTGAAGACGGCGGAGGGGCTTGCCGACAGTCTGATGGCGATGGTGCGAGAGGCTGTCCTTTCTTCTCCCCGTGCACGTGTCGGAGGGCTTCTGATCCGCCCCGCCCTTTCACGGATGAAGAAAAGAATTGATTATGCCGAATATGGTGGAGCGCCGCTTCTTGGCGTGAACGGGGCTTTTTTTATCTGTCACGGCAAGTCTTCGGATCTGGCCATCTTTAACGCATTCCGGGTTGCGAGCTCTGTGGTATCGGGAGATCTGGTCGGCCGGCTTTCAAAAGTACAGGAAAGCTTGTGATGGACCATTTGGTATCGCTTGTTTCCGGAACAGGGTCCTATGCGCCGGAGAAGGTTATGACAAATGCTGACCTTGAGTCTGTTGTCGAAACCTCCGATGCATGGATAAGGGAGCGGACCGGGATCGGAGAGAGAAGAATTGCCGCCCCGGATCAGGCAACCTCTGACCTGGCAGTTCTTGCGGGCAGAAAGGCTCTTGAAATGGCAGGCCTGACCGGTGCCGATCTGGACGGGATCATTGTCGCGACAACCACTCCGGATATGCCTTTTCCCTCCACCGCTTGTCTGGTGCAGCGCGATCTTGGCGCGAGAGGGGCTTTTGCGTTTGACCTGAACGCGGTCTGTTCAGGATTTGTCTATGCGCTCAAGGTCGCCGATTCGATGATCAAAAGCGGTGCGGCAAGAAAGATCCTTGTCGTGGGGGCGGAGGTGATGTCCCGTTATCTTGACTGGGAAGACCGGACGACCTGCGTGCTTTTTGGGGATGGTGCAGGAGCACTTCTCCTGTCTGCATCGACTGATCCCGGTGTCCGTGGCATTGGCCAGATGGCCCTCCATGCCGATGGGGCAGGATGGGAGATGATCCATGTTCCGGCTGGAGGCTCCCGTTTGCCGGCTACCACCGAGGCTGTTGACCAGAAGTTGACAAAAATCAGGATGAAGGGGGCCGAGACCTTCAAAATGGCGGTTCGTACCATCGAGTCCTCAATCAGGGAGGTCCTGGCGATGGAGAATCTGACCCCCACCGATATCGACTGGGTCGTTCCCCATCAGGCAAATGGAAGGATTCTCAGTGCGGTTGCTCAACGCCTTGGCATTTCCGAAGAGCGTTTCTGCCTGAATATCGAACGTTACGGGAACACGTCGGCGGCATCGATTCCTGTCGCCCTGGATGAGGCGGTGCGAAGTGGACGGATTTCGAGGGGGGACCGGGTCATGATAACGGCATTCGGTGCCGGTGTAACCTGGGGCTCTGGTCTTCTGACCTGGGAACTGGATCGTTTTTCTCCGGAGGGAAGCAAGTGAGAGCGTGGATTTTTCCAGGACAGGGGTCACAGTATGTCAATATGGCGGCTTCGTTTGACCGTCCTTCTGAGCTTGACCTGATCCGACGCTCGGGAGATCTTCTGAATGTCGACATGGCCGCTCTGCTTTCGGGAAAAGACAACCTCCTTGACCAGACACAGTGGACACAACCCGCCCTTCTCCTCCTCTCGACACTTTATGCAGGGCGTGTTTCTGAAACATTGAAGTCTCCTCCCGACCTTGTTCTTGGGCATTCCCTTGGGGAGTACTCGGCTCTTGTCCAGGCCGGAGCGCTGTCTTTCGAGGAAACGGTTGTTGCGGTCCACAAGCGTGGTTGCTTTATGCAGGAAGCGGTTCCCCAGGGGGAGGGCCTGATGGCGGCGGTTCTCGGAGTGGACCGCATGGATCTTGTCGGGGTTCTTGAGGAGATCAGGAAAAACACTTCCCCCTCGGCCGGATTCATCGGAGCGGCCAATTTTAACAGCCCCGGCCAGATCGTCATTGCCGGGACCCGTTCTCTGGTGGAAGACTCTTTTGATTTGCTGAAAAAGGCAGGGGCAAGGAAAATCGTTCCGCTGTCCGTCTCTGTTCCATCCCATACTCCGCTTATGGAGAGTGCCGCAATCAAAATGGAGAAAGTCCTGGACCAGATGAAATGGAATGCTCCCCGCTGCCCGGTTGTTTCAAACCAGACTGCGACAGCCTCTTCCGATCCGGAGGAGCTTAAGCACCGGCTGGTCGAACAGATCCGGAAACCCGTTCTCTGGGAGGATTGTATCCGGGAGTCCATCCGGCTGGGCGCCACATCGTTTCTGGAGGTCGGTCCCGGATCTGTCCTGACCGGCCTCGGCAAGAAGATTGCGAAAGATGCCGAATGGACCTCTTCCGACCGTCCGGGGGCCTTATGACACATCCCTTCGATCTGACCGGAAAGGTCGCCCTGGTTACGGGGGCAGCGCGCGGAATAGGTCTTGCGACTGCACTGGCTCTCCATGGTGCGGGAGCCTATGTCTACTTCGGTGTCCGTTCCCGGACCCCCGAGCTTTCGGAAATGATGGAGGGGCTTTCGGGAAGGGGAGAGATCCTTTCTCTTGATGTGTCCGATGCTGATTCGATCAACCAGGGCGTCGAGACTCTCTTGAATCGTTCAGGTCGCATTGATATTCTTGTGAACAATGCCGGGATTGTCAAAGATGGCCTTATGGTCCGGATGAAGGACGAGGATTTCCTTTCTGTGATCGAGACGAATCTTGTCGGCCCATTCCGTCTGATGAGGCATGTGCTTCGTCCCATGATGAAGGAGAGGTATGGAAGAATCATCTCCATCTCTTCCGTTGTGGGCACGACCGGCAATCCTGGACAGGCCAATTATGCCGCCTCGAAGGGGGGGCTTGTGGCTATGTCCAAAAGCGTTGCGCTGGAAGTTGCATCGCGGGGAATCACCGTGAATGTCGTTGCTCCGGGCTTTACTGAGACGGACATGACCCGGGAGCTTTCGGAGAAGGTTCGCGAGGGGGCTCTTGCGCGGATCCCTGCCGGAAGATTCGGTTTATCATCGGAGGTGGCTTCCGCTGTCGTTTATCTCGCCAGCACGGAAGCCGGTTATGTGACAGGACAGACGATTCATGTCAATGGCGGAATCGCTCTCGTCTGATGGCCGGGATGCGGCCCTACCGGCACCCCTTTGGGGTCGCAGGGCCGAGGAAACAGTTTGAATTTTTGGCGAAAAATCGCCCTGAAGGAGTGTTTAGGCATGGCTATTGATGAGCGCGTAAAAAAAATTATCTCGGAGCAGCTTGGTGTCGAGATGAGTGAAGTTCAGCCGGAATCCCATTTTGTTGAGGATCTTGGTGCCGATTCCCTTGATACCGTTGAGCTTGTCATGGCTCTCGAAGAAGAATTCGGTATTGAAATCCCCGATGAGGATGCCGAGAAGATTGCCACTGTCCAGAGTGCGGTCGACTATATCAGCGAGCGGGTATGATGTCAGCTTCCGGGCACCGGCGGGTCGTTGTCACCGGGATGGGAATGCTGTCTCCTCTTGGCAACTCTGTTTCCCAGACCTGGCAAAACCTTTTGGCCGGTCGCTCGGGAATCGGTCCGATTACCCGCTTTGACTCTACCGGATTCCCTGTGACGTTTGCGGGTGAAGTCCGGGGTTTTGAGCCGTCGGACTGGACTGATCGAAAAGAAGTCAAAAAAATGGACCTGTTCATCCTTTATGCCCTTGCCGCGGCAAAGATGGCCTTCAATGATTCTGGTCTTGTGGTGACGGATCAGAATCGGGACCGGATTGGTGTCTATGTCGGTTCCGGCATCGGAGGGCTTTCCGGGATCGAGCATTACCACTCGGCCCTTCTTGAAGGTGGTCCGAGAAAGGTTTCTCCGTTTTTTATCCCGATGGTTATTATCAATCTGGCATCGGGCCAGATCGGTATCCACCTGAATCTTGCAGGCCCCAACTCCTGTGCGGTCAGCGCCTGTGCAACAGGTACCCATTGTATTGGTGATGCGATGCACATTATCCGGAGAGGCGATGCCGATGTCATGCTGGCAGGCGGGACCGAATCGGCCATATGCGATCTGACGATTGCAGGCTTTGCCTCCTCCAAGGCGCTCTCCACCAGAAATGATGATCCTTCCACCGCATCAAGGCCTTTCGACAGGGACAGGGACGGCTTTGTTCTTTCGGAAGGTGCGGGTGTCGTGGTTCTTGAGGAGTATGAGCATGCGCGCAAGAGGGGTGCCAGAATCTATGGAGAAATCCTTGGATATGGGCTTACAGGCGATGCCTACCATATTACCGCTCCTCCGGATGATGCCAATGGAGCCGTCCGGTGCATGGAAATGGCACTGAACATGGCGGGCATACCCAAGGATCAGGTGACGCATATTAATGCCCATGCGACCTCGACCTTTGCCGACAAGCTTGAAACCTTCGCCATCAAAAAGGTTTTTGGGGAGCACAGCAAGAAGATGGCGGTCAGTGCCACAAAGTCGATGACTGGCCACCTTCTGGGGGGTGCCGGAGGGATCGAGAGTATTTTTTGCCTGATGGCAATCAATGAGAAAGTTGTTCCTCCAACGATCAACATTATGAACCAGGATCCGGATTGCGATCTGGATTATGTTGCAAATGAAGCCAGGCAGATGCCGGTTCGCTATGCATTGAAAAACTCCTTCGGTTTTGGCGGGACAAATGCAGCTCTGGTTTTTGGCAGTGTCGATTCATAGGAGGTCACCTCTCCGGAAGGGTAAAGCCTTTGACTCCCCGATACTCAACCCAGAGAAATCTCAATGAACTTGAGTCCGCACTCAATTATCGCTTCCGTAATATAGACCTCCTGCAGGACGCGCTCACCCACAAATCCTATATGTCGGACCCTCGTCATGGACGCCAGTCCAATAATGAGCGGCTCGAATTTTTGGGGGATACCGTTCTGGGGCTTGTTATTGCAGAACATCTGATGTCCGCTCATCCGGACTATCCCGAAGGGACTCTTTCGAAGTTCAAGGGGCGTATCGTTTCAGAACCATCCCTGGCGGAAATCTCCCGCCTCCTGGACATCGGATCCTATTTGCGTGTCGGAAAAGGGGAGGAACTGACCCAGGGACGAGAGAAAAGCTCGATTCTTGCCGACGCTCTTGAGGCCGTCATTGCGGCGATCTATCTTGATGGAGGACTTGAGGCGGCAAGGAGATTCATCCTGACCCACTTCAAAAAGGCGGTGGAGACAACCGTATCGGTCGCTTCCATTCTGGATTACAAGACGGACCTTCAGGAGTACTGTCAGCGCGAGCTTGAGATCCTTCCCCAATATGAGATTGTGGCCCAACGGGGGCCCGACCATCAGAAGGAATTTGATGTCCAGGTTTTGATACGGGGCAGATCTTACGGAGAGGGAAGCGGAAGGTCGAAAAAAGAGGCTGAGCAAAAAGCGGCGCAGGCTGCCCTTGCCCGTCTTGCGCGGACGACCCGTGACCTTTAGTTCCTTCTGGATCTTCAATGAATTCTTATCTTGTCAAAGTGTTTTTCGGAACAGTCTCATCCGGGAACGGATCCATCCATTGTTTATATAAAATTTTTCCGCTTTAATGTTTCGGTCATCAGCTGCGAGCTGCATTCTGAGCGCCCCGCGCGCGATGCTCCAGGCCCGGCAGTGGTCAAGAAGCCGGGATCCGATTCCTTGGTTTCTTGAATCGGGATGGACCACAACATCTTCCACCTGGGCTGAGAGCCCTCCTTCCGCGGTCGATATGAGAAGCTGAACTGTCGCCATTGCCAGAATGCGTTTGCTTTTCTCTTCCCGACAGACAAGAACCACCGAACTGTCCGATTGAATGATGAGATGAAGTCCTGCCTCCTGTTTTTTTCGATCGTATCCGAACTCGTCTTCAATTTCAAAGAGGATTTTAAGAAGCTCCAGAAGGGCTCGAACATCCTTTTGTGTGGCCGGTTCGATAGAGATGGACTGGTTCATGTCCCTGGACTTTCCGATGGGGAAAAAGGACTTTGAGGAACCGGGGATTTCTGCCTGGTTCCCCAAAAGATCAGGTGGGCCAACAAATTATTTGGGAGCGCTCTGTTACATCCAGCCAAAGGCAACCTGAAGAGAGATGATATGGTCGGGATTCTGGCCAGGAACGACTCCGGCTTCTTCTGTGTAATAGGTCGCATTGACCTCGACGGCCCAGAGGTCGACCCCAACCCCGACTGTTGGGTACCCCTGATACATTCCGGCGGAAAGAGTGAGGATTGCCGGAAACTGGTACTGAATACCCATGTGGGTATGGAGCCAGAGCGAATCTCCTGTGTAGTAGAGGTAGTTTCCCACGTCATCATAGTCAATATCGAAGAGAAGACGTCCGAACCCGATGTCTGGGTCGAGGCCGACTCCAGCGTTGATGATCTCGGGGATGTTTCCACCGGCTCCGAAATCCGCAGATCCAATGTTCTGGATCGTTGCTCCGATGGTGGGATTCAGGGGGAGATCAAAGTGGTAGATCGCTCCGATGTTGGCATCGAGTCCAAATCCGTTGGTCATGTTTTTTGTCAGGATGCTGCTGCCGCTTGATGAGGCCTGTGCGGCTGAAAGTTCGGGGATGTCGAGAAAATATTGCTCAAGTCCCATGAGGGTTCCGCCGATCTGGAGATGGTGGTCCATGAAGCCATAGGCGCCTGAAACGACAACTCCCGTGTCTGAAAGGGTCGCGATCGAGGCAAGGTTGTTTGTTGTGACGACAGGGTTGGCGCTGGCCATGACCTGGTTGTTGGTGAGAAGTCCGATGGAAAAATCATGGGTCGTGTAGTTTGAGTAGTCTCCCACCCGGGCGTAGAGGGATTGTCCTGCATAGGTATTGAATGTATCGATGAATGCGGCGGTCTGGGCCGTTCCGGACAGGTTCGTGTCGCTTTTGTAGGAGTTGTACATGTTTAAAAAGTCGGGATAGGTCATGTCCGCGGTGATGTTGATCAGCTTGAATGAGGATGTCTGGATGTTGTCGAGACCGGCTGGATTGTAGAAAACCGCATTTTCATCATCGGCAACGGCTGTGAATGCTCCGCCCATTCCAAGGGGGATCGTTCCCTGGTAGAGAAAGGGATTTTGTTCGAACAGCGCTGTTCCGGCAAGGCCGCTGGGAGCAGAAATTGCTGGAGTGACACCGATGGCCAGCGACAGGAGTGCTCCGGTGATTCCAAGAAGTGGTAAGACGTTCAGGGGACTTTGTTTGCGAAAGTTGGTTTCCATTGCTCCATCCTGTGTTGTTTGTCCTTGATTCTGTTTTTCCCGAAACATCACCTTGATGATTCTTTGTCGGTCGAATGATTCAAGTGAATGAGTCCTTCCCTAAATCTGGGCCATATAGTTTGAGACGATTGCTAAAATGTTTGAAGAGGTTGGAGCCGTTGTAGGTGCTGTTGTCTGGGTGCTGGATGTACAACTTGTCTGACAGGTGAGGAGTGTGTTTAAAAACTCATAGGCGGAGTTGGTGACCGTTTGCCCCGCGGAGGTGGTCCCAAGGGAGTTCAGGATCGTCGGAAGAACCTCGACAAGACCTGGTGGGGCGATCGTGGTATAGGAGACTGAAACGGATCCGGGCTGTGTCCCGCATGGATCTTGGGTGGAGGCTGTGACACCATTGTAGAGAAGGTTGCAAATATCATCGACAATTGCCGTATTGCCCCCGAGGTAGCTGTTTATTGTGGAGGCCGAAAGAGTGGTGGTACAGCTTGTTGTTCCTGCCGTTCCCGTAAGGGTTGAATTGGCTGTGCACAGCTCAAAGGCCGGGGTAGGAAGCGCCGTGTTGTAGATGAGTCCGCTCTGATAGGAAATGGCGGTCATGATATAGGCGGAGACATCGATCATGTACATGGAGGCCAGTCCGGCATCGCAGGTGGGGGAGACACCCGATTGGCAGTTTGTTTCGGTGAGTCCCTCATTGACCAGAAGCTCGATCGCGACCTGAAGATTTTCCACTCCGGGTTGGGTACAGGTGTTGTTTGTCGCGCAAGGAATCGCCTGAGAGATGGAAGTGATGGTCTGATTGGCGCTTGGGCTATTAGTGGCATCGGCAATCAGTGTTGCCAGAATCTGGTTTGAATCTTCTCCTGAAAGGTTGGCTGCCGCAATCTGGTTCAGTCCGGTCCGGGTATTTGATGAACTCTGGATCGCTGCAACGGTCGTGACATTTGAAGATGTTCCGGTGGCGAGGTAGGCATCTGAAAGAATGATCGTTGATGTTGTGTCGGGACAGGTGTTTTGCGGGCAATAGGGCTGAAGGGCCGAAATGGCGGCGGAGTAGTTGCCGTTTGTGATATCCGTTGAGGCAACCGACTCGGCACCTGCAAGTGTTCCTGTTCCATTTCCGGAAACTCCGTTAAACATGTTGCCGTTGCCGCAGGCGGAGGAGGAGAGGAAAATCGCACAGGCCAGAACGATTGCTGGGATGGATGGTTTTTGTCGCAGGGACTTCTGATCTTTCTGGTGGGGTATCATTTCCGTCTCTCCTTATTGCCGCTTGTTGGGTGAAAGAATTCTAAAAAAGTCTGCAGAACCTAAAATGATGGCTAATGGTTGATCTTCTTTATTCTGTGCGTCATCATACCACCAGGACGACTTCTTGTCATTGATGATAAAGTTTTAATAATATGTATTTATGGTTCGTCTTTGCCCACTTTTTGACAGCGAGACATGGGTGTTTGGATTTTCCCTTGGATCTGTTTTTTGTCGTCAGTCTGTTTGAACTTCGTCGAGACTTTGGTTATTGTTTGGAGAGGTTTTTGTGAGTGTTTTCCTCCCTTACGGGGTTCTGGAAAATGCGTGTTTTGATGGGTGTTTTTTCTTCAAAAAGCTTATCGGTTCTTTTCTTTGCAATATGAGGAGGGGTTTTGGGCGAAAAAGGCGGGGAAGAGCATTATGAGAAGGCCGGCGTATCGATCGATCGGGGGAATGCATGGGTTGATGCGATAAAGCCTTTGGCCGCTTCGACAAACCGCAGTGGAGTCGTTTCCGGTGTCGGCGGGTTTGCAGGGCTTTTCAGGCCCGACTGGAAAC
>JAKAYF010000037.1 GCA_021816465.1 Nitrospirota bacterium | reverse complement strand
CCTTCTCGACTATGTGATCGGAACGATGGAACCGGAGACGACGACGCCAACGGACCTCAACATCATCGGAGAATACAACCTTTCGGGAGAACTCTGGCAGGTCAGGCCTCTCCTCGACCGTCTCGGGATCCGGGTCTCGGCCTGCATCAGCGGAGACGCGCGGTACCGGGAGGTCGCCTCCTCCCACAGGGCAAGGGCCGCCATGCTGGTCTGCAGCAAGGCCATGATCAACATTGCGAGAAAAATGGAAGAGCGCTACGAGATTCCATGGTTTGAAGGTTCCTTCTACGGGATCTCCGACATGAGCGCATCTCTTCGCAACATTTCAAAACTGCTGGTTGAAAGAGGGGCTCCCTCTGACCTTCTTGAGAGAACGGAAGAGCTGATTTCAAAAGAAGAGAAAGAAGCCTGGGCATCCATTGAAAAGTATCGCCCGGGACTCGAAGGCAAACGCGCCCTTCTGATCACCGGCGGAGTCAAAAGCTGGTCGGTGGTTTCAGCGCTTCAGGAGGCGGGACTCGTGGTTGTGGGCACCAGTGTGAAAAAGTCCACCAAAGAGGACAAGGAACGTATCACCGAGCTCATGGGTGAAGACGCGCACATGATCGATACCATGACGCCCAAAGAGATGTACCGGATGCTGAAGGATGCGGAGGCCGACATCCTGATGGCCGGCGGAAGGTCCCAGTTCGTCGCCCTTAAGGCCAGGGTCCCCTTCCTTGATGTCAATCAGGAAAGACGTTTTGCCTTTGCAGGCTACAAGGGGATGGTGACACTTGTTTCCGAACTGCACCGGACCATCACCAATCCCGTTTTCAAGGTCCTCAAGAATCCGGCTCCATGGTCTCCCGATTGCCGGACCACACCACTGGTGTAGACAGAGGAGGAGATGATGAGCACGACGGCAAAAGCCGGAGAAAGCACCGCCCCAACGGACTTCGTGTCGGTGAACCCGCTCAAGATGAGCGCTCCTCTCGGCGGAGCCCTTTTCTTTCTGGGGCTGGACAGAAGCCTTCCGGTCTTCCACGGATCCCAGGGATGCACCTCTTTTGCCCTGGTTCTTCTGGGACGTCATTTCAAGGAATCCATTCCGCTCCAGACCACGGCCATGAGCGAGGTGACGACGGTTCTGGGGGGTGGAGACAATATCCAGGCCGCCATCATGAAAATTCTCGAAAAGGGAACTCCTGCCGTAATCGGGATCTGCTCCACGGGGCTGACCGAAACAAAAGGCGAAGACATTGTGGGGGAAGTGGCCCTGTTCCGCAAAAAACATCCGGAGCACAACGATGTTCCCCTGGTCGCAGTCTCGACCCCCGACTTCCGGGGCTCCCATGAAGACGGTTTCAGGGACGCCATGATCAGGACGATCGAGGAGCTCGTTGTCCAGGGGGAAAAGTCGGTCAAGAACCAGGTCAATGTTCTCGCCGGATCCCATCTCACGGTGGCCGATATCGATTATCTTCGCGAAGTCCTGACCGGCTTCGGATTAAACCCGATCTTCCTGCCGGACCTCTCCCGGTCCCTTGACGGGACAATCCCGGACAGCTTCGAACCTGTTTCCATGGGAGGAACAACCGTTGACGAGATCAGGCAAATGGGATCGTCAGAACAGACCCTCGTGATCGGAGAGTCTCTGCGGGGCGCGGGAGAAGCCCTTCTGAAAAAATGCGGCGTTCCTTATGTCGTCATCAACCGTTTGATGGGCATAACCGCTTTCGACCGTTTTCTGGTCACGCTTAAAAACCTTTCCGGCCGGGACTATCCGGCGTCAGCCAAACGGGAAAGGAACCGCCTGACAGACGCCATGCTCGACGCCCACTTCTACCTGGGAGGCGTCAGGGTTGCCCTGGGGCTCGAACCGGACCATCTCTTCGATATGGCCCATTTTCTGGGAGAAAACGGGATGGAACTGGTCGGATCGGTGACAACCACCACGTCTCCCATTTTGTCCAAAACCCCCGGGCCAAAGCCTTCAATCGGCGATCTGGGAACGCTGGAACGACAGGCCGAAGCGGGAAAAGCGGGACTTCTTGTGACCCATTCCCACGGCCGCCAGGCGGCGGGGCGCCTCAACATCCCCCTTTTTCGGGTGGGATTTCCCATCTTCGACCGGCTCGGGGCAACCCACCGCCTTTTTATTGGTTACCGGGGGGCAATGGAAACATTGTTCCGCCTGTCCAACATGATGTGGTCGAGAGACCCGGAAAACCAGCCCGACACCTGGTATCCGGGTGAACAAACCCCCATTTCCTTCGGGGAAAGCACCCCGGAGGAATTCGTTCCCATCACCTTTGAGGGACATGACGGAAGACGTGAAGGAGGCCATCCGTGAAGATTGCTTTTGCAACCCAGGACATGGAAACAGTCGATGCCCACTTCGGATGGGCCAAAAATATCGCCATCTACGACCTTGAACCGGACTCCTACAACTTGTCCCACGTGGCTTCTTTCGAGTCAAACCTGGCCGAAGACGGAAACGAAGACAAGCTGGTTCCGAAGATCGATGCCCTTAAAGGCTGCGCCATCTTGTACGTTGCGGCCATCGGCGGATCCGGAGCGGCCCGGGTTGTCGCCCAGAAAATACACCCGATCAAAGTCGAGAAGCCGGAAAAGATCTCCGATCTTCTCGAGAAACTGAGAGTTTTGCTCAACGGCACCCCTCCCCCGTGGATGCGGAAAATCCTCAGGGACAGCGGAGAAAAGCCGGCCGACTTTCTCGAAGACTAAAAGAGCGGAGCCCAAACAAGGCTTCGCATGGACAAAAAAGCTCATCCACAACCACAGCGGGAGAACCTCATGACCAACACCGAATCGACACAGACAGCCTCAGACCAGTTCTTCAAGGACCTCGCCCTTCAGTTCCGTTCCCATGACGGCTTTGGCGCCTGGGACAAACTGACCGACGAACAGGTTTTAAAACCCTTCATTCTCGATGCTGAAGCGCGGCGCGCCATTCCCATCATCGGCGATCCCGATCCGGACATCCTCTGGAGACTCGAGATCTTTTACAACACGGTCGCCCTGTCGATCGAGAAAAGAACGGGAGTGATGGTAACGCCGATGATGAAGATGTCCCACGAGGGATTTGGACGGATGGTCCTGATCGGTGGACGGCTTGTCGTCGTGAACAAGAATCTCCGGGATGTGCACCGCTTCGGGTTCGCCTCCCGGGAGAAACTCCTGGAAGAAGCTGAAAAGCTGATCAGCCAGGGGGTGGAAATGATCGAAAAATTCAAAGAGGCAGCAACATTCGGATAGAGAAGAATTCTAACCGGTCCCGGAGCAGGGACAAAGGGGGAGACGATGGATTCCAAAGACATGAATTTTCTGAAGATGATCCAGGAACCGCAAGCAGAAGCCTCGGGATGTTCGGAAACATCAACCTGCGGAAGCTCGGGGGGACCTGCCGACATGGATCCCGAAGTTTGGAACAAGGTCAAGAATCATCCGTGTTACAGCGAGGAAGCCCATCACTTTTATGCCCGCATGCACGTGGCCGTTGCTCCCGCATGCAACATCCAGTGCAACTACTGCAACCGTAAATACGATTGCTCAAACGAGTCCCGGCCTGGAGTGGTCTCGGAAAGACTGACCCCCGAGCTTGCCGCCAAGAAGGTTCTCGCGGTCGCCTCCGAAATCCACCAGATGACAGTGGTCGGAATTGCCGGAGCGGGAGACTCTCTTGCCAATCCGGACAAGACGTTCAAGACCTTCGAGCTGATCTCGAAGGCGGCGCCCGATATCAAGCTCTGCCTTTCAACAAACGGTCTGGCCCTTCCCGACATGGTCGACCGGATTGCCGACTACAACGTCGACCATGTCACCGTCACCATCAATATGGTCGACCCGGAAGTTGGCGAGCAGATCTATCCATGGATCTATTTCAACAAAAAGCGCTGGAGAGGGCGCGATGCGGCAAAGATCCTCTCCGAAAGACAGCTTCTGGGTCTTGAGATGCTCACCGCAAGGAAAATTCTGGTGAAGGTGAACTCGGTGATGATTCCAGGCATCAACGACGAACACCTGAAGGATGTGAACCGCGAAGTCAAAAAAAGGGGAGCGTTCCTCCACAACATCATGCCCCTCATCTCGGAGCCGGAACACGGAACCTTTTACGGGCTAAACGGGCAGCGTGGCCCCACCGCCGAAGAGCTGAAGCATCTCCAGGACTCCTGCGAAGGGGAGATGAACATGATGCGCCATTGCCGCCAGTGCCGCGCCGATGCCGTGGGACTTCTCGGTGAAGACCGGTCCGCCGAGTTTACCAATGAAAAAATCGAGGCGATCGAAATTGCCGACGTCCAGTACGACCTTGCAGCCCGCGAGGAATATCGGGACAAGGTGGAAAACATCCGGGAAACGGAACGCAAGATCAAGGAGATGATCGTATCCGGCCTTGGACAAAACAAAGATCTCGAACAAGCCCCGCCCATCCTCATTGCAGTCGCGACCCAGGGTGGCGGAGAGATCAACCAGCATTTCGGCCACGCCCGGGAATTCCAGGTCTATGAGGTGGATGCCAATGAAGCGAAGTTTATTGGACACCGCCGTGTCGACCTTTACTGCGAGGGAGGTTTTGGCGAGGAAGATTCCCTGACAAGAATCACCGAAGCTCTTTCCGATTGCGTAGCCGTTATGGTCGCAAAAATTGGCGGATGCCCCAAAAAGACACTGGAAGAGGCACATATCCTTGGGATAGACAAGTTTGCCTTCCAGTCGATCAAGCCATCCCTTCTGACCTATTTCAAGGAATATGTCGAGGGAGTGAAGTCCGGGGCGATTACGCCCAAGGAGGTCACAAGCCAGACAAAGATCCGCTCGGGAGCCTATACCGCTCCTGCGGGAAGTCCAATAACAATCCTGTCGTAAGGAGGGACAGATGGCTTACACAATCGTTCTTGAAAACTGTACGGGGTGCTCGATCTGCGAGCTGGCCTGTCCCAACAGCGCAATCATGTCAAACGACGATGGTCTCTACCAGATCGATCCCGACCTGTGCACCGAGTGTGTCGGGCATTTCGATGAGGCCCAGTGTAACGCGGTCTGTCCGATCGAACTGACATGCATACCCGATCCTGCCATTGTGGAGGATCGGGAAATGCTCATGGCCAGAAAGATCAAGCTGCACGGATCATGAGATCACGTTTTTGAATCATTCTGAAAAAAAAGGAGAACCGCCGTGGGCGTTACAGTGACTGAAAAGGCAAGTATCTATCTTCGAAGGATGATCCAGTTCAACGGAGGAAACAGCAAGTCCGGAATCCGGCTGATCGTCAAGCCTGGAGGGTGTTCCGGCTATTCCTACGACATGGAGCTCGCCGACACGACCCTGCCGGGAGACCATGTCTTTCCGGGTCCCGGGTTTTCCGTTCATATCCCCAATGAGTGCCTGCCTCTTGTCGATGGATGCGAGATCGATTTTGAGGACAACATGATGAGCACTTCGCTTGTTTTCAAGAACCCCAACGCAACCAGCTCGTGCGGCTGCGGAACATCGTTCAATGTCGCCGGCGGACCGGCACCGGCCGAAGGAGGGTGCTCCAAAAAAGGCCCCGAGAGTCCGGCGGGCTGAAATGTCGGACATGCTCCTTGACTCCTGGGAAGAGGCGGCGGAAGCGGCCATTCTTCCGGCACCGCCCGAAGCGGTGGAGCTCCTCCGGAAGGCGGCAGGAGCCTACCTCGAAACGGAAGTGGCCCTCGTCTACCTGAAGGAAGCGGACAGGCTGTACGGAAACTTCATACCGGTCGTGGTCGGATGCTACAAGTTCCATTTTTACAAGGGGATGCTCAGGGAAGCGATTCCCTATGCGCTAAAGGCCGCCCGGATCATGGGTGACCATCTCGGTCTTCCTGCTTCATTTGAACAGGTCAGACCCGATGATGCAGCTTTTGCCGAATATGAACAGCAGCCAAGGTTCTACATGTTTGCAATGAAAGCGGCAGGCTATCTTCACGCCCGTCTTGGCGAGACGGAACAGGCCCTTGCCATTCTCCGGAAGGTTCGGGAGCTGGATTCACAGGACCGAATGGGAATCACCCGCCTGATCGGTGTGATCGAAAATGGGGGAAGGGAGGAAGAGGAATGAAGACGCAAAAGACAGACTGTTCATTCAGGATCGATTCGTTCCCCGAAAGGGGAGGAAACTTCCCGGTCGAGTGTGGCTCCTGCCCGGTCTTTCCCTTTCAGGAGAAAACCCGTTGCGAACCAGGCCGTTCCTGTGTCCGGACAACCTACGCAAGGCACATTGAACGGTTTTTCCGGACCAATCCGTCCTGGGCGGAGCGGTTCTGGCAGGATCCCTATTTTGAGGTCAGGGCGATTGTGACCCGCTATCTTCCGCAAAAGCTGTTGAAGCGACTGATCAACGATCCCGACGAAACGGTCCGCATGAATGTCGCCCTTTTCATGGAGCCCGGGGATCTTCTCAAAATGATTGCGGATCCCGATCGTGAGGTCAGGATCCGGGTGGCGGCAAGGATTCCCGCTTCTCTTCTTGCACTGATGCTTTTTGACCCCGACTACTACGTTCGTCTTCAGGTTGCGCTCCGGATTCGCCCGGCCGAGCTCTTCTCCCTGATGGAAGACCCCGATCCGGAAGTCCGCAGGGTTGTGGCAGCGAGGATTCCCGCCCCGCACCATCTGAAGCTCGGAAATGACCCGGATCCCCTTGTCCGGATCGCTGTTCTTGAAAGACTGAAGCCCGAATGCTGGATGGATCAAACAGAAGACAATGATATCAGGGTCCGGTTTTGGCTTGCGGAACACGCTTCCGGGGAGGTCCTCCTGAAAATGGCCTCCGATCCGGATCCGTTCATCAGCGAGATCGCCAACAGCCGTCTGAAAGAATCGGAGACATCATCGGAAAGGGTCGCGTCATGAACACACAAAGATTGTCCTTCATCGATCTCGATTCCTCGGCAACGACGCCGGTCTCTCCAGGCGTTCTGGATGCGATGATGCCCTTTTTCAGGGAACACTACGGAAATCCGTCAAGCCCGTACCCCCTGGGAGAACAAGCCAAAGAAGCGGTTGCCCAGGCAAGGGGGCACCTCGCACAGTTCCTGTCGGCTGAACCCAGGGAAATCCTTTTTACAAGCGGCGGCACAGAGTCCAACCAGACGGCGGTCCGGGGAGCTTTGTCAGCAAGGCCCGACAGGAAGGAGATTCTCGTCAGCGCCATTGAGCACTCTTCCATTCTGGGACTCAAGCCCTTTCTGGAAAAGGAGGGCTACAAGGTCTCCATCCTGCCTCCAACCCCATATGGACGCATCGATCCGGAAACGGTCAAGGCCGCCATTTCGGAAAACACCGCTCTGGTTTGCGTCATGTGGGTCAACAACGAAACCGGGGCCATCCAGCCTGTCGGGGAGATTTTAGACGTCGCCCACCAGGCCGGTGCCCTGGTTCACACAGATGCCGTTGCGGCCACAGGAAAGATCCCCATCGATCTCTCAAGAATCCGCGTCGACTCCCTCTCCCTTTCGGGCCACAAGATTTACGGACCAAAGGGGATCGGGGCCCTTTTTCTGAGAAAGGGAGAGACCTTCTCCTCTCTCATGCCGGGATCCCAGGAAAGAAAGCGCCGGGGCGGAACGGAAAACGTTCCGGGAATCGTTGGCCTGGGGCAGGCCGCCCTGGAGGCGAAAGAATACCTTGAAACCTGTATCGAAAAAACGACATTGCTCAGGGATCACCTCGAGGAATCCCTGATGGACTGCTTTCCCTTTGTCCGAAGAAACGGTCCGCGAGAATCGTTCTTGCGGGCCCCTCATATGACAAATCTGGGATTTTTGGGCATCGCGGCGGAAAAGCTTCTTCTGGATCTGGTCCGTGAAGGGATCTATGTATCGATGGGTTCAGCCTGCTCCTCCGGATCGATCGAGCCCTCCCATGTCCTGACCGCCATGGGGCAGACACGGGAGGAGGCACTTTCGGCGCTTCGCTTTTCCCTGGGCAGGTCAGCCACAGCCAGGGACATTGACCGGACAACAACCATTCTTTCCGGAATCCTCAGGGAAAAACGGAGGGCCTCATGAATACCGAAAAGCCGAAAGATGCTCCCGTCACCTTCAACAGGGAGCAATGGAGCAGGGAAGAAGAGGAACAATGGATCACTCTTCTGGGAAAAGAAGGATTTGAGTGTCCGGTCGAAACACTCGAGGCCAGGCTCGGATTCGTTTTTGGAAGAGCCAGGGTGCTTCTGGTCCCCAGTCCGTCCATTGCGCTTTACATTGTCCTGTCCGCACTCGGGATCAGCGACGGGGCGGAAGTCATCTCCTCCCCGTTTTCATGGTTCGGAGCAGCGCGCGGGATTGCCTGGAGCGGCGCCAGGCTCGTCGTCTCCGATATCGACTCATGGTCCTTCACCCTGGACCCGGACAAGGTCGCCAAACGGATCAACGAAAAAACCCGGGCGGTTGTCGTCGGAAACACCCTGGGCCATCCGGCGGACTGGACCCGTTTCGAGGAGATCAAAAAAGATCACCCCGTCATTTTGATCGAAGACTCGACCGAAGCGCTCTTCTCCGAATATCAGGGCAAGCGGACCGGAAGCTTCGGGGATGTCTCGATCCTGGCGTTTGGCTCCCCGCACCCCAATCTTGGGGAATCCTATGCCGCAATCCTCACCGACAGGGAGGAACTCGATACTCTCTTCCGGGCCATGAGGAACGACCACCGGGCCACGCCCCTTTCCCTGCCGGATCCCCTTCTCTGCCTGGATCTTGGCGTCTCCCCCGCTTTGGCGAGGACCGGTCTCCAGTCTCTCGGGCGGCTGGCGGGCGCGCTCAAGAAAAGGGCACTGATTCTTGAAGCCTATCAGGATGCCATGCGCTCCTTTGAGGGAGTCAAGGATCTCTATCAGTCTCCCGATGTGGAGTATGTCAACTGGTTTTCCTACATGGTCCATCTTGGAACCCGATTCTCGGTGCTTTCAAGAAATGCCATTGTCGAAGACTTGAGGCAATCCGGCATCGATGCAATGGCCTTTCCGAAAGCCCTCCACCTTGATCCATGGTTTTTGGCCCGGGGGTATTCAAAGGGGATGGCGCCCATTGCGGAAAAACTTTCAGACCGGGCGATCGCGCTCCCCTTCCACCCGGGGATGACTCAGGAAGAAGCAGGACAGATTATCGAACGGTTCAAGGAGGCGGCAATCAATGTCGGTGCCGGAGCGGCCATTTACTGACAATCAGGTCATGGGGAAAACAATCCCCCCGGAATTTCCGGGGGATGAAGAAAAGTGGAGGGTTGTCACAATGGAAATAGTCCATGTCATTTTTTTCAACAACGGATCGGTTCAGAAAATTACGCACTGCCCGGAAGGGATGACCCCCCAGGCCTGGTTCAACTTTCTCTCAAGGTCGACCGTGGACCGGTACGAGCCTCTTTCCGGTGGACGAGGGGTATTCCGCTTCGAACCGGGAGAGATCGAATCCCTGAACCAGAAGTCCATGGCCTGAGGAAACCGAAAACATCTTTTGCCAGAAAGGAGCTCCTCCATGAGTGGAAGCGATATCGTCGAACTGACCGGACCACCTTTTTTCGAGTTTGGAGAAAAGGTCAAGCTTAAAAAGCATATCCGAAATGACGGAACGTTCCCGAACCGTGAAGTGGGGGACATTCTGGCAAGAAAAGGGGATGAGGGATATATCCGGAGTATCGGGACCTTTCTCCAGCAGTTCTATATCTACGCGGTCTACATCCCGGAAACGGGAGTGACCGTTGGGTGCAAGTTCCGGGAAATAGAATCCCTCGACTATGACGACAGCCCGGATGAGGAACCGGTCAAAAACGAAAATCCTGCATGAGCAATGAGAGAGTCCGGAACACAATCGCTCCGGAACGTTTCTTCCACTGTATTCGTGTATTCGGGTGAAGGCCTGGTCCCGTCCGGGGACCCGGAGGACACCGGGAAAGTTCTTTAAAGGAGAGGGTCGTGGACGAAATTTTTGAAGAGCCGGATGCCGACCGGGGAGACTTTGTCGGCGACTTCTACTGGTCTTTGCACCGGGTCATGGATCCCATCAGGTGCGAGCTGATCCTGGCGGGAGGCGATGTGCGTCTGGCCGGAGTTGCCACCGATGGTCGTGTCATCGTCCGGCTCATGGGCCCCTTTACAAAATCCTGTATGGACAAGAGGGCGGTTGTGGAGCAAATCGAACAATACCTGAAATCCAAGGACGATCGCGTCACACAGGTTCTCCCTGTTTGCCCGAACCCCGAAGAAACCCTTTGACGCGGACGGGATCCGCTCGACCGCATTTTTGTTCATCAACACTTAAACGAAAGGCCCGATGTGAAAGTCATGGTTCGAAAAAATGCCGAAGGGATCTTCTCGGTCTATGTGCCGAAAAAGGACCTCGAAGAACCGATCGTCAAGTCTGACAGGGAAACCCTGTTCGGAGGAAATGTCACACTGGCTAACGGAATGGTCCTGGAGCTGCCCGAATTGACTGACGGCCAATCTCTTCCGGTTACGGTCGAGGCCAGGAAAGTCTCGGGATGAAGAGCGGGATGGGGAGGAATGATGGAGGAAACTTTGCTCGATGAGGTTACGGCGGTTGTCGCCGAACACTGGGAAGGGATGGGCCGGAGAACGCTCCTTCTCCTGAAGGAGCAGTTCCCCGGGATTGTCTTCATCGCCGTTCCGGCAGCTGATGTTATTGAGGAGCCGGCCCGGAAATCCGGGTCGGTCGATCTGCACTTCATCGATACGCAGAACCATTGCGTGTCTGTTATCAGCGACTCTAAAAGAGCGGGCGGAATCCTGCTCGCAATCAGGGAATGAGGAGATCATGGCCACTGTCGAAACCAGCATGGAAGTCCCGGCGGAAGAGCTGACCAATACCATCGGGGAAATTGCAAGGCTCTGGAAGGATGGCTCTCTTGTCGTCTACCTCGGTCCGGATCTGTTTGTTGATCCGCCGGGGTTCCCGACAAGCGAAGCGGACCTTTGCGCAAGACTTTGCGAAAAGGTCACCGTTCCCGGACGCCTGAAGGGCAAGCTTCACGAATCCGCCCAGTATATAGAATCGTACAAGCACAGAAAAACGCTCACCTCCCTGATGGGAGAAATCTTTTCAAAAGAGGCGGACGCGGCTCCGGTTCACCGGATTTTGTCCGAATTCCCCCTGCCTCTCGTTGTCGATACCTGGTTTTCGACCATATCGTCAAAGTCCCTGGTCCAGCCCGGAGACATCCAGATCAGCGCCGTGAGCCGTGCCGAGTACAGGGACCAATGGTACCGGATCGACCGGAAGACCACGGACGGATGGGAGCCGGCAGACAAGTCCACGCCCTTCGGCCGCGTCCTCTACCGTCCGTTCGGAACAATGATCCCGAACGTCGAGGTCCTGGTCTCCGATGCCGATTTCGTCGAGGTCCTGACGGAAATCGACATTCAGACCCCCCTTCCGGAATGGGTCAAAACGCATCGGACCGGGCGACACTTCCTTTTTCTCGGATGCCACTTCGATGACCAGACAACCCGGATGTTTGCCCGACAGATCATGAAGCGCTCGTCCAACCGGCATTTTGTCGTGACCGACGGGCCGATACTCCCGAAAGAAGGGCGTTTCTACGAACAGGAGGGAATCGCTGTTCTTCCCCTGTCTCTCAACAATGCTTTTCTCCCGAAGCTGAAAGAAGAGCTCGAGAGAAACTGACCCATAAAAAGGCCAAGAAAGGAGGGTTTCCATGGAAGGATCGGCCTGTGTCACAGGAACAACGAGAGGTCAACTGACCTGGACCCCGCGCTTTGTCGAATCAATCGACATCGACAAGTGCATCGGCTGTGGCCGCTGCTTCAAGGTCTGCGGCCGGGGAATCCTTGCCCTCATGGGCATCGACGAGGATGGAGAGGCGGTGGTCATTACGGCTGAAAACGAGGACGAACTCGACAAGAAGGTCATGAATATCGTTCATCCTGAGCTGTGTATCGGCTGCGAATCATGCGCCAAGGTGTGTCCCAAAAAATGCTATCAACACAAGGAAATGCAAACATCCTGACGGAATATTCCGTTTTGGAGATGGAGGTCTCTGATGGTCGTATGGGAAGAAGAATCCAGGAAACTGAGCGCTGCCGAGGATTATTTCCACTTTTTCAATGTTGAATTCGACCCGAAGGTCGTCCACGTCAACCGACTGCACATCCTGAAAAAATTTGGACAGTTCCGGGATGCCATCGAAAAGGAATGGCCAGCGGACGGCTCTCCGGAACAAAAGAAGGAAGCCTACCGGAGGGCGCTGGAGATGGCCTATGAAACCTTTCTGACCGCCACGGCACAGGATGAAAAGCTGTTCAAGGTGTTCCAGCATGAAGCCCAGGTCTTCAATGTGGAGTTTCATCCTGAAGGAACGAAAGACCGGGATTAGCCCGGTCTTTGACAATGATCCCAAAACACAACAACACCATGGAGAACAAAAAATGATGAAAATGGTTCGGGCAATCGTTCGTCCGGAAAAAGAAAATGACGTGGTTCTGGCTCTCGAAGCCAAAGGTTTTCCCGCATTGACAAAAACCCATGTGTTTGGACGCGGAAAACAAAAAGGAATCACCGTTGGCCCGATCCATTACGACGAACTCCCCAAGGTCATGCTCATGATCGTCACAGAAGAGGAATCTGTCCCTGTCATCGTCGATGTCATACAGAAAGCGGCTTTTGTGGGCTATGAAGGGGATGGAAAGATTTTTGTCTCGCCTGTGACAGAAAGCTATACCATCAGAACCGGGGCCAAGGCTGAATAACCGCTTTCTGAAAGGGGAGATGAGACATGCTAGTCGAGATAACTGCAATCTTGCGCCGTGACAAGGTGGGTCCGACCATGAAGGGACTTGATGCCATGGGTCTGGGGGCGATGACGCTGACGACGGTCAACGGCCGCGGGCTCCAGGGGGGCAACGTCATGACCGATATCGACCGGGAAGTCCCTGCCGAATACGAGTCGGTCTCCAAAATTGTAAACCATTTGACTCCGGCCTCCTTTGCGCTGTCCCATTCATTGACGCGGCCCGTTTTCTGGATTCCCAAGCGAATGATCCAGATTGTCGTTCCGGTATCGATGAAAGACGAGGTCGTCGATCTGATCATGAGCGTAAACAGAACCGGCTGGATGGGAGACGGAAAGATCTTCGTCAGTCCGATCGGGGAAAGCGTTCGCATTCGAACAGGCGAACGGGGAACAGATTCTGTCTTGTAGATCCTGTCCTGTTTTTTGAAATGAGTGCCATTTAGACAAAATGGTACTCATTTTTGTCATTATGGCCTCATTTTCCACGGGGGACAGACCGGGAAAGTCGCTATTGTGATGAACTTGCTAAAAAGGCATGGAACTTGCTTTTTATCTTCTGAATCTTCAACCGGAAGAGGCTTGATATGAGTACGATCGTTCTGGTTCAAAAAGACACCAATCGTCACACCGAGATCGTTCGGGAGCTGACGGCCATCGGAGTGGAAAGGGTTCTGGTTCTCTCCCTCGAGGCCTTTCTTTCAAGAACGGACCCCGAGAGTGTGGACGGGATCCTTCTTGACCGGGGGGAATCTCTCGGAACGTTTTTTCAGATTGTCCAGAGTGTCGGAGGCGGTCCGCCCATCCCGATCATCCTTCTCATGGAGAGAAGGGATGAACACGGAGGAAAGGATTGTCTGACCGGAGTCATGCTGCAGCCCTTTTGCGATCTCCGCTTTGCCTCGCTGTTCAAGGAAGCGGTCTTCCATATCCGGGACTTCTGCGCCGTTTGCGAAGAAAACCAGCGGCTCAGGGAAGAGGTCTTCGAGCGCAAGATCATCGAACGGGCCAAATGGATTCTGGTCAAACAGGAAGGACTCTCGGAAGACAATGCCTATCGCCGCATCCGGGCGGAAAGCATGAAAAAGAGGCGGTCGATGAAAGATGTGTCTCTCGATATTCTTGCCCGGTCGGGAGAATATGGAGAGGACCTGATGTTCAGGGAGCATGAAGCCGGTGGAAAAGGCCTCCCCGGAAACAGGCGCTAGGAACTTTTTCCCAAACAGTCCTAACAGGAGGGTTATCAATGGATTTGAAGGAACTTGAAGGGAAGTATCGAAAACTCGCCCGTCAGGCGGCTGAAACAGCCATGGAGCTGCACGACCTGACGGAAGAGCTTCCCGGAGCCTACCAGAAAATTGAAGAAGTTGCCAAAAAAGCGATTCTGAAACACCAGGAATGGGCCGAAGCCAAAGAGGCCTTCGAAAAGGCTCAGTCTTCCTGAACGTTGAGAACTCAGGGAAAACTGATGGAGAGGACACAAAATGGACGAAGAGAGGAGAGAAGGGGGAGAGACAGCGGATTCGGGCTTTGGTCCCGTCTTTGTTGATACGACCATTCGGGATGGGGGCCAGTCTCCGGGGGTTTTCTTTGACCGCCCCACAAAAATGGTTATCGTTACCACCCTTTCAAGAATAGGCGTTCAGGAAATCGAAGTGGGAACACCCTGCCTGGGAGACCACGAAATCGAAGATCTCCGCGCCCTGCTTTCCCTTCCGGTTCCCGTCGAGCTTTTCCCGTGGCTGCGTCCGCTCGAGGCCGACTTTGAATCGGCGCTCGGTCTCGGGTTCAAAAGGGTCCATGTTTCTTTTCCCACATCGGATGCCCATCGGGCCTCGGTCCAGAACATGGGACGACCGGATATTGTCGAGCGTGTGCGAAAAACGGTCCTTCGCATGACCGGTGAAGGATGCCGGGTTTCGATCGGTCTCGAGGACGCATCGAGAGCCCCCATGGACTTTCTGAAGGAATTCATCGCCGCCGTCAGGGAATCCGGAGGAATCCGCGTTCGTTACTGCGATACCGTCGGAAAACATCATCCCGCAGAGATTATCGAGAGGATCTCGGAGCTTTCGAAAGAAGGTCTCCCGATTGAGATTCATTGCCACAACGACCTGGGAATGGCCACAGCCAACACCGTTTCCGCCTGCCACTCCGGTGCCAGGTACCTTTCGACAACCGTGACCGGCGTCGGGGAGCGCGCGGGAAATGCGGCCATGGAGGAAGTGGCCTTTGCCCTGGCCTGCGAAAGAGGAGATCCCTCACTCCCCGAATCCTCGGCCATCGACCTTCCCGGACTTGCCCATATTTCCAGGTGGCTCTATGGGGCCATCCGCAGGACGTTGTCTCCCTATCGCCCGATTGTGGGCTCCCGCATCTTCCACCACTCATCGGGAATCCATGTCGACGGAGTGATCAAGGATCCCGCCAACTATGAACTTTTCTCCCCCGATCTGGTGGGCTCCAAGCGAAAAATCATCGTCACCCACCAGACGGGCCGGGCCGGGATCAAAAATGTTCTGGAACGAATGGGATACCGGCCCTCGAAGGAGATCCTCGACCGGCTGGTTCCCCTTGTGAGGGAAGAAGGATGGAAACTCAAGGGAATCGTCCCGGCACAGACTATTCTGAACCAGTTCATGGCCATTCTGGACTCGAACGAGGGGCGGTTCCAGGAACCGCTGGGGCACAGGCTATGACCGCCATCATGGAAAACGCCCGCGTTGCCCGCCAGATGAATCTTCCCGGATGGAGCCAGGACCACCAGGACCGGCTTTTCAAAAGCCGGGTCTTTCTCGCCGGAATAGGGGGCATCGGAGGAGTCATCGCCGAGTACCTCGTCATGGGGGGAGTTCGGGATCTCACGCTCGTCCATGAAGGGGAGCTTTGTCTTCCCGATCTGAACAGGCAGACTCTCATGAGCTATGACGGAATCGGAAAAAGCCGGGTTCACCTGGCCGCCGAACGGCTCAGGAGTCTGGTTCCCGACTGCCGTATCGAAGCCTTTGACACAAAGGTCACCAGAGACCTTCTCCCCCTCGTTTCTTCGGCGGATCTCATCATCGACGCCCGGACAAACTTTGAGGAACGATTTCTCCTGAACAGGCTGTCAGCAGCCTCGGGAAAGTCCCTGATTTTCTCGGCAATGAATGCAACGGAGGGAATGGTTGCACATCTTCGCCCGGGACAGGGAGCCTGCCTCGAATGTGTCTTTCCCGAAGGAGACCCCGAATGGGATCCGCTGGGATTCCCTGTACTGGGAGCCATCTCCGGAGCGGTCGGAGCAATGGCCGCCATTTTGGCCATCAGGATCCTGTCGGGATATGGACCACAGGGGGAAGACCAGATGACACTCTTCGAGGGGATGGACCTCTCTACCCGGAGCTTTTCCCTTGTCAGACACCAGGGCTGCCCATTTTGCCAGTCCCTGTAGCCAGAAGTGCACATTTTGCAAAAGGGGAAATCCTGATGGACAAGGTTTTCGGAAAAACCTCACGAACGGGGGCAGGGTCTTTCATGGTGGGGTTCCTGACCTTTTTGCTCATGTTTTTCGCGACCGGAGCGGCTCCATCCAGCGCATGGGGAGAGACCATCAGGGTGACGGCAGCGGCCGACCTGATGGCTGTTTTGCCGGAAATATCCCGGAAATTCACCCAAAAGACCCATGTGAACGTGCGCATCTCCTACAGTTCTTCCGGAGAAGCTGCCATCGCGATTCGCCATCATGCCCCTTTTGACCTGTTCCTTTCAGCCGACGCCTCCTTTCCCGAAAATCTCTCCAAACAGGGATGGGTGCTCCCGGACAGTGTCCGCTCCTATGCAAAGGGCATTCTTGTTCTCTGGTTCCCAGACAGCGCATTGTCTTCGCAAAAAACACCGAGGCTCTCTCTTCTTCTGGGTCCTGCGGTCAGGAGGATCGCACTGGCCAACCCGCGCCTGGCACCTTATGGCCATGCGGCGATCAAATGTCTCCGGTCGGAAAAGATGTTGGCCCCTCTTCACAAAAAGATTGTCTATGCAAACACCCTTGCCCAGGTTGCCCAATATCTCCGAACCAAAACCGCCGATGCAGGCTTTCTCTCGAAAGCCCAGGCACTGGTTCTTTCCAGACATGCAAAAGGAGTCATGCTCGAGCTTTCTCCCGGATGCGTCCCCGATCTTGACCAGAAGATGGCCATCGTCAAGGCAACGCCGCACCTGAAAGCGGCCAGAGCCTTTGAGCATTTTATCCGGGAGACGGCGACACGGGATTTCCTGAAGGCCAACGGGTACCGTTAGAAATTTTTCCAGGGGAGGTTTGGATGGACCATTCGGCTCTCTATGTGACCGTGTCGCTTTCTCTTCTCACCGCAACGATCCTCACCGTGTCGAGCCTCCCGTTTGCATGGTGGATCGTTTTTTCCGGAAGCCGCTGGGTCACGCTCGGGGAGGCGTTCCTCACGCTCACACTGGTGCTGCCTCCGGCTGTCCTTGGATATCTCCTTCTGGTTGTTTTCAGCCCCGACAATCCGTTCGGGGGATTTTTTGCAAAGGTCCTGGGCCATCCACTCCCTTTTTCCTTTGAAGGCCTCCTTGTCGCATCCCTCCTCTACAGCCTTCCATTTGCCGTCCAGCCGGTGGCCCAGGCCTTCAGGCAAATCCCCGAAAGCACCCTTGAGATGGCGAGACTCCTTGGTGCTGGACGGCTGAAAACATTTTTCCGGATTGTCGTCCCCCTGTCTTTTTCCGGTCTCTGGACAGGATGGATCCTTGGATTTGCCCACACCGTCGGAGAGTTCGGCGTCGTCATGATGGTGGGAGGAAATATTCCCGGTTCGACACGAACGCTTTCGCTAAAAGCCTATGACGATCTTCTTTCGATGAACAATAAAAGCGCATGGGAGTCCATTGGCTATCTTCTTCTCTTTTCCTTTCTGGCTCTCACCGCGCTGAACCTGATCCGCCGAAAGGAAACACCCCGTGATTCCATCGAAGTCACTCGACGTTGACCTGGAGCTTCAAAGACCGGGTTCCCCAAGGCTCGAGGTCCGTTGCTCCATCAGCCTCGGAAAAACATATCTCCTTGGGGTCTGCGGTCCGTCCGGATCGGGAAAGACATCCTTCCTGCGCATGCTTGCCGGTCTTCTTTCTCCTGACAGGGGATCGATCGTCATGGGGGATTCCGTCTGGTTCGACAGGGATACGGGGATCGATTTCCCCACCGAACGCCGGGCAATTTCCTATCTTCCGCAAAACGTCTGTCTTTTTCCCCATATGACAATACGGGAAAATCTTCTCTTCGCCGCGGAATCCGCCAGACCGGAAAAAAAACGCAGATTTTTTGCCTTCTCTGCCGGAGCCGGCCTGTACGGAAAATCCCCGGATGGGTATGCGGAGGAACTGGCACGACTGTCAACGCTCTTCGGGATCGAAGATCTTATGGACAAAAAGGTGGGGAAAATCTCGGGCGGGCAAGCCCGGAAGGTTGCCCTCGCCCGGATGTTCCTGAAGCCCTGCTCCCTTTACCTGCTCGATGAACCCCTGACCGGCATCGATCCGGCGGCAAGACAGTCCTTGACCGGAGTCATCCTCGGGATTCTCGAGCAGACGGGGGTTCCCGCAATCTGGGTCACACACTCTCCGGATGAAGTAGCCTGTGTGGCCAACGAAATGGCCGAGTTTTCGATCTCCGAGTCCGAAGACAGAGCGGGCTGGCTGCAGAGAACACCCGCTGCAAGAGACAAATTTTTCGAAACGGGATAATTCCTCCCGTCAAAAACCCCAACAAATCGCCAGGAAGTTATTCTCAGGTCATCCGCATGGAACCCTGTGGCCCGAACCCCAGAAGCGGGGCTGCCGGTCTCGGGGCATACGCCGATGGTGATTCCCCCGCATCACACCAAGCCTTTTTTGACCAGAACAAACGCTTGTAACAATAGCTTGTAATCTTTTATTCCCAAGTTTATAGAAAAGCGCCGTAAAACTCCGGGGTTCAGACCGGAGATATAAGGCGTAGTCAGTCTGTTGTTTTTTTGCCATAGATTGGGTATCGTCCTAGCCATGAAGAGACTGCGTGCCTTCAAATTCCGCATCTGTCCCACGCCCGAACAGGAGAGCCTTCTCTTCCGCCACGCCGGATGCACGCGGTTCGTCTGGAACAAGGCTCTCGACCTCCAGAAGCGGCGGCTCGAGGCCCAAATGCCGCTCCTGACCTACGGGGACACGGCCAAACTTCTGACCCTCTGGCGGGAGAGCGACGAGTACGGCTTCTTGGCCCTGGCCCCCTCCCAGCCCCAGCAGCAGACCCTCAAAAACCTCGACCGGGCGATCCGGGAAGCCCTGGATAAAAAGAACCCCAAACGTTTTTCCCGGTTCAAGAGGAAGGACGAGAAGACCTCCTTTCTCTATCCCCAGGGAACGAAGCTCGACTTGGGCATGACCGGCCCGGAGTGGCGAACGGTCCTTCCACGGATCTTTCTCCCCAAGGTGGGATGGGTCAAGCTTCGCCTCTCCCGGCAGATCGAGGGAGAGATCAAGAACGTCACCGTCGGAGAGAGAGCCGGGCGATGGTCGGTCTCCGTCCAGACGGAGAGGGAGGTCCCGGAACCAACGACAGGAATCGCTCCGGAGGTGGGGTTGGACCTCGGCGTGG